>JAKLIL010000003.1 GCA_022709625.1 Verrucomicrobiota bacterium | reverse complement strand
CGGCTTCCGCATCGGCTATGCGTGCGCGCCGGCCGAGATTTCCGAAAACATGATGAAACTGCACCAGTACGCGATCATGAGCGCGCCGACCACGGGTCAGCGGGCCGCGGCCGAGGCGCTCGAGCGCGGCGACGAGGCGGTGGCGGGCATGGTGGCGGAATACAACCGGCGGCGGAACTACCTGATTGCGGCGTTCACCGAGATGGGCGTTTCCTGCCACACGCCGGCGGGGGCGTTCTACGCGTTTCCGTACATTGGCGACCTGGGCATTTCCTCGGAGGATTTCGCGATGCGGTTCCTCGAGGAGAAAAGCGTCGCGGTGGTGCCCGGCGACGCGTTCGGCAAGTCGGGCGCGGGCTTCCTGCGCTGCGCCTACGCCACCAGCATGGAGAACGTCCGCGAGGCGATGCGGCGCATGGCGGAATTCGTCGCCGAAATCCGGGCGGAAATGAAGAAATAACCGGGGACCAAACCGGGGGCGCGGACGGATCCGATCGGATCCGTCCGTTATTTTTTTACGGTCGCCAGAGGTACAGGCGGCGGGGCGCGGCGAAGGTTGACCATAGGGATTGGAGGCTGGGCAGCCGGGCGTGCGCCCCCAGCAGCTGCATGAGGAAGGACTTGTTGATCTGGTAGGTCACCACGTAGAGATCGTCCACGCCGAGCAGGGCGGCGGTTTCGTCGAACGCGTCGTCCCAGTAGCCGATGGCGTCGACGAGCCGGTACTTCATGGCGTCCTCGGCGGTGAACAGCCGGCCGTCGGCCAGCGCCTTCACGTCCGCCTTCTTGAGGCCGCGGCCCTGGGCCACGAGGTGGACGAACCGCGCGTGCATGGCGTCGATCGTGTCCTGGAGCAGCTTGGCCTGTTCGGGATCCACGGGGTGGAAGGGATTGAGCAGGTCCTTGTTCTTGCCGGACTTGATGGTGGTGTCGGTCACGCCGATTTTTTCGCCCAGTCCCTGGATGTTGAGCGTTTGCAGCAGGACGCCGATGGAACCGATCAAGGCGGTCGGCTGGGCGACGATGCGGTCGGCCGGGGCCGAAACGTAGTAGCCGCCCGAGGCGGCCATGTCGTGGACCAGCACGACCAGCTTGCGGTCCGGCCGGCTCTGCTTGAACAGCGTCAGTTCGCGGTGGATTTCGTCGGCGGCGGTCACTTCGCCGCCGGGCGAATCGACTTCCAGGATGATGGCCTCCACTTTCTGGTCCTGCCGCGCGGCGCGGATCTGGCGGAGGCATTCCTCCACGGGATCGACGGTGCCAAACAATCCGCCGTCCAGCTCGCGGGTGATGACGCCGGTGAACCAGATGCGCGCCACCTTGGCGGTGCCGGCGCCGTAGGAGTGGGTCTCGGCGAATTGCGGGAATTCGTCTTCGCCCTGTTCCGTGCGCAGGTGGAGCCCGGCGCCGGCCACCACGCCGACGGCGGTCAGGTTGATCAACAGGCTGAGCCCCAGCACGGCGACGAGGGCGACGATGACGATCCAAAACGGCCAGTGGCGGCAACGGGCGGCGGGAACTTGCATGGAAACCTCGCGTTTCATGAACCGCGCCATAAGTAGCACGGCGGCGGAGCGCGCGGAAAGCCGAATCATTCCGCCCTTTTCCGGCCGGACCGGAAGGGGTAGCATAGGCGCCGATGAAGAAGCGCCACATCGCCTACTACGTCACGGCCCACGGCTACGGCCACGGCGTGCGTTCGTGCGACGTCCTCGGCGCGCTGCTGGCGGCCCACCCGGGAACGCGGGTCACCGTCACGACGGATCTCCCCGCCGATTTCCTGCGGAGCCGGGTCCGATCGGAAAACCTGGTGGTGCGGCCCGGGACGTTCGACGTGGGCATGGTGCAGCGGGATTCCATCCGCGTGGACGTGGCGGCGACCCTTTGCCACGTGTTGGATTTGGCCGAGGACCGGCCCCGGCTGATCGACTACGAGGCGGAGATGCTGCGCGGCGAAAACGCGGATTTGGTCGTGGCGGATATTCCGTCGATTCCGATCGAGGCGGCGGCGGCGGCGGGGATTCCGGCGGTCGCCGTGGGCAATTTTTCGTGGGACTGGATCTACGCGGCCTACGTCGACCGCGATCCGCGCTGGCGAGCGGCGGTCCGGATGTTCGCGGAAGGCTACCGGAAAACGACGCTCCTGCTGAAGTTGCCTTTTTCGCCCGCGATGGCGGTTTTTCCGAAACACGTGGATATGCCGCTGCTGGCGAGGCCGGGGCGGGCGCGGCGCGGCGAACTGGCTCGGCTGACGGGCGCCGACGCCGCCAAGCGCTGGGTGCTGCTGTCGTTCACGGCGCTGGACTGGAACGCGGCGGCGCTGGATGCGGTGGAACGACTGGCCGACCACGAATTCTTCACGGTCAAGCCGCTGGAATGGCCGGGCCGGAAGAACATCCGCGCCGTGGAACGCCACGCCATCGGGTTTGCGGACGTTCTGGCGAGCTGCGACGCGGTCGCGACCAAGCCGGGCTATGGCATTCTGAGCGAATGCGTGGCCAACGCGAAACCCATGGTCTATGCCGATCGGGCGGACTTCGCCGAATATGCCCTGCTCGAGCGGGAACTGAAGCGCTACCTAAAAAACGCGCATATCCCGCAGGCCGATCTGTATGCCGGGCATCTCGGGCCGGCGCTGGCGGCCATCGAATCCGCCCCCGCGCCGGCGGAAACGCTGGCCGGCGGCGGCGCCGAAAAGGCGGCGGAAATCCTGATGGCACTGGCGTGAGCGGGCAATTCCAGGAGCGAGGACCGCAAATGGACGCGAATGGACGCGAATCGGTGGAGAAAGAATCGGTCTACAAGATCGCAATGAGAATGGAAGAAAGTTGGTTTGACCTCCCGCATCTGAAGTTTCTTTTGCGTCCATCCGCGTCTACTGGCGGTTGAGCATGGGCTTGGCGAAATCCATCCGCGTGTTGGCGGTCATCCCGCCGATGACGCAACTGAACACGCCGTACCCGGCGACGGCGGTCCTGACGGGTTTCCTGCGGTCGCGGGGCGTGGCGGCGGACCAGGAGGATTTCTCGCTGCGGCTCGCTTTGGCGCTGTTGTGCCGCGAGGGACTGGAGCAAATCCGGGCGTGCGCGGAGAAAACGCTGGCCAACCGGCGGACGCCCCGCGTGCGGACCTTCCTGGCTTGGTTCGACCGCTATGCCGCGGCCATCGGGCCGGCCGTGGCCTTTCTGCAGGGGCGGGATCCGACGCTCGCCCAGCGCATCGCCACGCGCCGGTTCCTGCCGGAAGGCCTGCGGTTTGCCAACCTCGACACGTTCGTGGCGGAAGAAGGAGCCGATCCGTTGGCGTGGGCGTTCGGCGCGCTCGGCACCCAGGACCGGGCCAAGCATCTGGCGACGCAGTTCCTGAACGACGTCGCGGACGTGATCCGGGACGCCGTCGATGCGCGGTTCGCGTTCACCCGCTACGGGGAGGCGCTGGCCAGCAGCCAACCGAGCTTCGACCCCTTGGCGGCGGCGCTGGCGGCGCCCCCGACCCTGGCGGAAACGATCTTGCGCGATCTGGTGCGCGCGGCGCTCGTTCGGCATCGGCCCAACCTCGTGCTGGCGACGGTGCCGTTCCCCGGCTGCGTGCCCGGGGCGTTCCGGATCGCGCAGGCGGTCAAGGAATTCGACCCGTGCATCGCAACGGCGCTGGGCGGCGGCTTCGTGAACACGGAACTGCGCGGCCTGGCCGAACCGCGGGTGTTCGATTTCTTCGATTTCGTTGCGCTGGACGACGGCGAACGGCCGGTGCTGGCGCTGGTGGAGCATTTGCGCGGCGAGCGGCCCCGCGACCGGCTCGTGCGGACCTTCGTGCGCCGGCAGGGCCGGGTGCAATTCATCGACTGCGGCGAGGCGGACATCCCCTGCGCGGAAACGGGGACGCCAACCTGGGACGGCTTGCCCTTGGGCGACTACGTTTCCGCCTTGGACTTGCCGAATCCGATGAACCGCCTGTGGGCGGACGGCCGCTGGAACAAGTTGGCGGTGGCGCACGGCTGCTACTGGCGGAAATGTAGTTTCTGCGACGTGAGCCTGGACTACATCGCGCGCTTCGAGAGCCTGCCGGCCAAAGTGCTGGTCGACCGCATCGAGGCGGCCATCGCCGAGACGGGCCAGACGGGTTTCCACTTCACCGACGAAGCCGCGCCGCCCGCCGCGCTGAAGGCGCTGGCGACGGAACTGAAGCGGCGAAAATTGGCGATTTCCTGGTGGGGCAATATCCGCTTTGAGAAGGCGTACACGCCCGAACTGTGCCAGGAATTGGCGGAGAGCGGGTGCATCGCCGTCGCGGGCGGGCTGGAAGCGGCGACGGATCGCATTTTGAAACTGATGAACAAGGGCGTGACCGTGGCGCAGGCCGCCCGGACGGCCAAGGCCTTCCGCGGCGCCGGGGTGTTGGTGCACGCGTACCTGATGTACGGTTTTCCGACGCAGACCGTGCAGGAGACGGTGGACGCGCTGGAGACGGTGCGGCAGTTGTTTGCGGAAGGCTGCCTCGATTCGGGCTATTTCCACCGGTTCGCCTGCACGGTGCATGCGCCGGTGGGGCGCCGGCCGGAACGTTTTGGAATCGCGCGGGCGCCCGGGCCGCCGGCGCCGTTTGCGCGGAACGAAGTGGGGTGCGTCGATCCGACGGGCGTCGACCACCGGGCGCTGGGGCAAGGGCTCCACAAGGCGCTGTACAACTACATGCACGGCCTCGCGCTGGATGCCGACGTGCGTTCCTGGTTCGACATGCCGGTGCCGCGGACGAAGGTCAAGCCGGGCTACGTCGGCCGGTTGCTGGCTGGAACGGCCCGACCTTGACTGGCGCCGCAAAAAGAGTATACGCCTCTCCCGTTTATTTCCTGTCCAGCCAAGCTGGAATTCGTCGTGCAATTGTCCATCAAGCAAACCGCTCGGATCCTGCGTCTTTCCGAGCGCCACGTGCAGGAACGCATCGAGAAGGGCGAAATCCCCTCCCAATGCGTGAACGACCGTCATTTCCTCAACCGGGACGAGTTGATTGAATGGGCGACCGCCCGCGGCCTGCCGGTGGAACTGCCGGCGGCGGGCGCGGCGGAAACCATGCCGACGCTGTGCGCGGCGCTGGCGGCGGGGGGCATCGTCCATGGCCTTGCCGGGGCGGACAAGGATTCCGTCCTGCGCCGGTTGGTGGCAAGCATCCCCCTGCCGCCGGACGTCGATCGCGATTTCCTGCACGACATCCTGCTGGCGCGCGAAGCGCTGGGTTCGACCGCCGTAGGCGATGGCGTGGCGATCCCGCACCCGCGCAGCCCCATCCTCCTGCGCGTGCCCAAGGCCCTGGTCACGCTGTGCTTCCTGGAGAATCCCATCGATTTCGGCGCGCTCGACGGCAAGCCCGTGCACGCCTTGTTTTCCATGATCAGTCCGACCACGCGGATCCATCTGCATCTGCTTTCCCGGCTGGCCTTCGCGTTGCGGGATCCCGTTTTCCGGGATTGCGTCGCGCGGCGCGCCGGCCCCGACGAGATTCTGGCGGCGGTCCGCCGCCTCGAGGCGGACGCCGCCCGGCGGAAATAAAGCGCGCAGATGCCGGCGGACGCATCCATCCATCTGTTTCTTCTGCTTTGGGCGCTCGGCGTGCTGTTGATCTCCGGCGTGGCGTCGGCCCTGGCCGGCCGCTGGTCCGAACGCACTTCGGTCGTCCTGGGAATCGCCGGTGCCGGCATGGCCTGCCTGGCCGGGTTGGCGGCTGCCGTTGCCGGGCTGACGGCCCGGGCGACGGGAACAATCATGCTGCCTTGGCGCATACCCTACGGGGCGTTTTCGCTTGGCCTCGATTCGTTGAGCGCGTTTTTCCTCATTCCGCTCTTTCTGCTTTCGGGGCTGGCGGCGGTGTTCGCGTCGGGCTATTTCCGGCCATGGAACGAACGCAATCCCGGGCGGTTCTGGCTGTTCTACAACCTGCTCGTGGCCAGCATGGCCCTGGTGGTTCTGGCGCGGAACGGCGTCCTGTTCCTCGTGGCCTGGGAGGCGATGAGCCTGGCCTCGTTTTTCCTGGTGACGTTCGACGACCGGGCGGCGGACGCCCGGGAAGCCGGCTGGATCTATCTGGTCGCCACCCATGTCGGCACGGCTTTCCTGATCGCCGTGTTCATCCTTTTGGGCCGGGAAAGCGGTTCGCAGGAATTTTCCGCCTATGCGGTCCCGGCGGGTTCGGCCGGAGCGTTGTTCCTGCTGGGCTTGCTGGGATTCGGCACCAAGGCGGGCCTGTTTCCGCTGCACGTCTGGCTGCCGGAGGCGCACCCGGCGGCGCCCAGCCCCGTTTCGGCGGTGATGTCGGGCGTGATGATCAAGACCGGCATCTACGGCATTGTCCGGATGTTGGCGGTCATGGGCGCGGTTCCCGGCTGGTGCGCCTGGCTGGTGCTGGCGATCGGCGCGGTGTCGGGCGTGCTGGGGGTGTTGTTCGCGCTGGCGCAGCACGACCTCAAGCGCCTGCTGGCCTATCACAGCGTCGAGAACGTCGGCATCATTACGCTGGGCCTTGGCCTCGGCATGCTGGGAGTCCATTACGGCATCCCGGCGGTGGCGGCGCTGGGCTTTGCCGGCGGGCTCCTGCACGTGCTGAACCACGCCTTGTTCAAGGGCCTGCTGTTTCTCGGGGCGGGGGCGGTGGCGCACGCCACCGGCACGCGCGACATCGAACGACTGGGCGGCCTGCTGAAACGGATGCCGTGGACGGGGGCGGCCTTCCTGGCGGGTGCGGTGGCGATCTGCGGGCTGCCGCCCTTCAACGGCTTCGCCAGCGAATTCCTGATCTACGTCGGCGCGTTCCGGACGCTGTTGGCGAACGGCGGCTTGGCCTTGGGCGGCTTGGTGGCGGTGGTGGCTTTGGCGCTGATCGGGGGGCTGGCGGCGGCCTGCTTCGCCAAGGCGTTCGGCATCGTGTTCCAGGGCGAACCGCGTTCGCCCGCGGCGGCGGCCGCGCACGAAGTGCCGCGTTCGCTGGTGGCGCCGATGCTGGTGCTGGCGGCGCTCTGCCTGGCCATCGGCCTGGGCGCCGGCGCCGTGGTGCGTGCGCTCGATCCGGCCGTGGCGCAATTGGCCGGACCGATCGTCATGTCGGACGCGCCCCGCGGGATCTTCCCCATCGCGCTGGGAACGGTCCTGGCGCTGCTGGTCGCTTTGACGCTGGCCTTGGCCTGGATTCGCCGCCGGCTCCTGGCCGGCCGGTCCGTCCGCGCGGCCGTCACGTGGGACTGCGGCTATGCGGCGCCCACGGCCAGCATGCAATACACCGCCACGGGTTTTGCCCAGCCGCTGACCAACGGTGCTTGGGCGATTCTGCAGCCGCACGTGGAAGCCCGCTTGCCGCAGGGCGTGTTTCCGGTTTCCGCCTCGTTTGAAAGCCATGCGCCGGACGTGGCGCGGGCGAATTTGTATGATCCGTTGTTTCGCCGCCTGGCCGTTGGCCTGGGGTGGTTCCGCTGGTTGCAGCAAGGCCAGGTGCACTGGTATGTGCTGTACATCGTCGTGGTCCTGATGGTTCTGCTGGCTTGGGCGCTGGTGTCGTGAACGCGGCTTCCAGCCTCCATCCCGTCTTGGCCTTGCTGCTGGCGCCGTTGCTGCCCGGCGTGATCAACCGGATCAAGGCGCTGTTCGGCGGCCGCCGGGGCCCGCCGCTGCTGCAATTGTATTTCGACTTGTGGAAGCTGTTCCGCAAGGGGGCGGTGTACAGCCGCACCACGACCTGGGTGTTCCGGGCCGGGCCGCTGGTCAACTTCGCCTGCCTGGTCGCCGCGCTGGCCCTGCTGCCGCTCGGGCGGGTCGCCGCGCCGGTGTCCTTCGCGGGCGATCTGGTCCTGCTGGCCTACTTGCTGGGGTTGGGGCGGTTCGCCACCGTCGCTGCCGCGCTGGACACCGGTTCAAGCTTCGAAGGCATGGGCGCCAGCCGCGAAGTGCAGTTCGCGGTGTTCGCGGAGCCGGCGCTGCTGGCGGGCCTCGCCGCGCTGGCCCACGCGACGCAATCGCTCTCGCTTTCGGGCATGTACGCGGCGTGGCCGGCGGCCACGCTGCCCGTGCTGGCGCTGCTGGGCGCGGGACTGTTCATCCTGTTCCTGGCGGAAAACTGCCGCATGCCGGTCGACGATCCCAACACGCATCTCGAGCTGACCATGATCCACGAAGTGATGGTTCTCGACCACGGCGGCGTGGATTTCGGATTCGTACTGTGGGGCTCCGCGTTGAAACTGTGGGTGCTGGGCGCCCTGCTGGCGGGGCTGCTGCCTCCGCCGGCCACGGGCCACCCGCTGGCGGACCTGGCCGTGGGCGCGGGCTGGCTGCTGGCGTTGGCCGCGGCGACGGGCGCGGTGGAATCCGTCATGGCGCGCGTGCGCTTGCTGCGCGTGCCCCAGTTGCTGGTGGGCGCAGGCGTGCTGTGCGCGCTGGGGCTGCTGTTGACGTTCCGGTGAATCCATGAGCGGCGTCATTGAAATCATCCTGATCTTCCTGATTCTGGCGAACCTGATCCTGCTGGGCGCGAGCCGGCTGCGGAACGCCATCCGCATCGTGGCGTGGCAGGGCCTGGTCCTGGGCCTGATGCCGCTGCTGGCGCACCGCGATGGGTTGGTCTGGGCGGCCATTCTGCTGGGAGCGGGCAGCGCGGGCATCAAGGGCTTTGTCTTTCCGGCCCTGCTCAACCGCGCCTTGCGCGAGACCCAGGCCAGCCGCGAGATCGAACCGTTTGTCGGCTATGTCCTGTCGCTGCTGGCGGGGGTGGGGGTGCTGGCGCTGTCGGTCTGGTTCGGATCGCGCCTGCCGCTGCCTTGGCCGCCGGCTTCGAACCTGCTGGTCCCGGCCGGCATGTTCACGGTTTGGACAGGATTGTTCCTGATCGTGACGCGGCGCAAGGCCATCACGCAAGTGCTGGGCTACGTTGTGCTGGAGAACGGCATCTTCACCTTGGGCATGGTGCTGGTCGAGGCCATGCCGCTGCTGGTGGAATTGGGCGTCCTGCTGGACATCTTCGTGGCGGTCTTCGTCATGGGCATCATCGTCTTCAACATCAACCGCGAATTCGACCATATCGATTCGGACCAGCTGGCGGCGTTGAAGGAGGGCGGGCCATGATCCTCGCCTTGGTCTTCCTGCCGTTGGGCGCCGCGCTGGCGGCGATGCTGATCCGGCTGGATCGCCCGCGCCGGGTTCTGCTGGTATTTGCGGCCGCCGTCCATTTCGCGCTGACCGGCGCCTGCTGGCTTTCGCCGCCGGCCTGCGTTTCGGGCGCCTGGCTGGGCCTGGATCCGGCCGGGCGGCTGTTTCTGGGCATCACGAGCCTGCTGTTCCTGGCGGCAGCGGTCTACGCCGTCCACAGCCTGGGCCAGAGTCGCGGCGGCCGGGGACGCCAGACGGAGGCGGACACCGGCTCGGTGTTCGTAAACGCGCCGGAGGCCGTGTTCACCGCCTGCCTGCTGGTGTTCCTTTCCACGATGACTCTGGTGGCCGCCAGCCAACACCTCGGCCTGCTCTGGGTGGCCGTGGAGGCGACCACGCTGGCGACGGCTCCGCTGATCTACTTCCACCGGCAGCCCAGCTCCCTCGAAGCCACGTGGAAATACCTGCTGGTGTGTTCCGTCGGCATTGCGCTGGCGCTGCTCGGCACCTTCCTGGTCGTGGTGGCGGCGGCCGCCGCCGACGGCACGGGCGGCACGCTGCTGGTGCCGGAACTGGTGGCGCGCGCCGGGCAGTTGCAGCCGGCCTGGCTCAAGGCCGCCTTCATCTTCCTGCTGGTGGGCTACGGGACCAAGATGGGCCTGGTGCCGATGCACACCTGGCTGCCGGACGCCCACAGCGAGGCGCCGTCGCCGGTTTCCGCGCTGCTGTCGGGTGCCCTGCTGAACTGCGCGTTCCTCGGCATTCTGCGGGCGCATGCCATCTGCGCCGCGGCGGGACTGGAGCTCTTCAGCGGGCAGTTGCTGGCGGGTTTCGGCCTGCTATCGATGGTCGTGGCGGCGGCATTCATCGTGAACCAGCCCGACTACAAGCGGATGCTGGCGTATTCCAGCGTGGAGAATATGGGCCTGATGGCGCTGGGCGCGGGTATCGGCGGCGCAGCCACGTACGGTGCGCTGCTCCATGCGGTGAACCACTCGGTGGTGAAGGCGGGGCTGTTCCTGGTCGCCGGCAACCTGCTGGCGGCCTATCGCACGAAAGCCGTCGCCAAGGTTTCCGGCGCCGCGCACGTCCTGCCGGTCAGCGGCGGACTCTGGCTGGCGGGGCTGTTCGCCATCGGCGGCACGCCGCCCTTCGGTACTTTCATCAGCGAATTCACCCTGCTGCGGGCCGCCTTTGGGCGGGGATACGGCATCTGGGCCGCCGTGGCCCTGCTGGCGCTGACCATGGCGTTTGTCGGCTTGGCCCGCGCCTTCCTCGGCATGGCGCTGGGGCGCGAACCGGAAGGGCCTGTCTCGCGGTGCGAACCCTGGGCGGTCATCCTGCCGCCGCTGGTCCTGCTGGCGGTTTCGTTCGGGCTGGGCCTCTGGATTCCGCCGGGCTTGCAGGCCGTGCTGGCGGCGGCCAGCCAGTTGCTGGGGGGCGGTGCGCCATGAGCCTGGCCATCCGCCATTTGGAAAAGACCGCCACCGGGCAGATCCCGGTGGTGCCGGTCGCGGAATTCCGCCGCGGCATTCTCGACGGCGTCGCCGCGGGCGGCCGGCTGGCGGCGTTCTTCGGCGCGTCGCCGGGCGGGGATACAGTCCGCCTGACGGCCGTCTTGGCCGACGACCGGGCCGGGGAACTGCGGATGCTGGCGACCGAGCCCGGCGAAACTTATCCCGCGCTGGCGGCGGAGTGCCCGCAGGCCGCGGGCTTCGAACGCGAAATCGCGGAGCAATGGGGCGTGGTTCCGGAAGGCCACCGTGGCTCAAGCCGTTGCGGTTCCACCGCTCGTACCGCCCGGGTCGCGACGCTTGGGGCCGCCCCGGCGAGAATCCGCCCGCGCCGTCGGTAATGGATTTCTTCCGCATGGCGGGCGCGGGCATCCACGAGGTGGCGGTTGGGCCGGTGCATGCAGGCATCATCGAACCGGGGCATTTCCGCTTCCAGTGCCATGGCGAGGAAGTGCTGCACCTGGAGATTTCGCTCGGCTACCAGCACCGCGGCATCGAACGTGCCTTGGCGGGCGGTCCGCACCCGCGGACCATTCACCACATGGAAACGCTGGCGGGGGATACCACCATCGGGCATGCGCTCGCCTATGGCCAGGCCCTCGAAGCCCTCGCCGGCTGCCGCGTGCCCGCCCGCGCCCAGGCGCTGCGGGCCGTGGCCCTCGAACTGGAACGTTTGGCGAACCACACCGGCGACCTCGGCGCGCTCGCGGGCGATGTTGGTTTCCTGCCCACGGCCTCCTATTGCGGCCGCCTGCGCGGCGATTTCCTGAACATGACGGCCTTGCTGTGCGGCAGCCGCTTCGGGCGCGGCTTCGTGCGCCCCGGCGGCGTGGCGTTCGACGTGGACGCCGCCCGGCTGGAGGATCTGCTCGCGCGCCTGGCCGCCGCGTTCCGCGACGTGGCCGGGGCCGTGAATCTGCTCTGGGAGACGGCTTCGGTCATGGCCCGCTTTGAAAACACCGGCGTGGTTTCCGCGGATACCGCCAAGGAACTGGGGCTGGTGGGACCCGCCGCGCGCGCCAGCGGCCGCGAACTCGACGTCCGCCGGGATTTTCCCTCGGGCATCTACCGTTTTGCGCAGTTGCCGCTGTCGTCGTTCACCTCCGGCGACGTATTCGCCCGCGCCTACGTGCGCTGGATGGAGATCCAGCGTTCCGTGGAGTTCATCCGCGAACTGGCGCCGGCGCTGCCGACCGGCTCCGTCCGCGCACCATGCGGCCCGCTGGCGCCGGACGCGACCGTTGCATCGCTGCAGGAAGGCTGGCGCGGGGAGATCGCGCACGTGGTTTCCACGGACGCCGCCGGGCGCTTCGCTGCCTACAAGGTGGTGGACTCCTCGTTCCACAACTGGCCGGGGCTGGCCCTCGCGCTGCGCAACCAGCAGATTTCGGATTTCCCGCTCTGCAACAAGAGTTTCAACCTGTCCTACTGCGGGCACGACCTATGAGCCGGATCCTGTACGAACGCTGGCGCCAGAAACGTCGCACGGTGGCCTATCCCGCGCAACCGCCCACGCTGCCCGACCGCCTGCGCGGCGCGCCGGAACTGGCGCCCGCGAAATGCCCGGGCGATTGCGCGGCCTGCATGGCCGCCTGTCCCACCGGCGCGATTTCCCGCGACCACGGCACCTTGCAGCTCGATTTGGGCAAATGCCTGTTTTGCGGCGACTGCCAGGTCGCCTGTCCGCACGGGGCGCTCCGCCTCACCGGCGACTACCGGCTGGCCGCGCGGACGCGCGACGATTTGGTGGTCGGCGCCGGCGAACGCAAGCGGGTCGCCGCCCTCGCCGCGCAGATGAAGAGCCTGTTCGGCCGGTCGCTCAAGCTGCGGCAGGTCAGCGCCGGCGGCTGCAACGCCTGCGAGGCGGATACCAACGTGCTCGGCACGGTGGTGTTCGACCTGGGCCGCTTCGGCATCCAGTTCGCGGCCTCTCCGCGGCATGCCGACGGCCTGCTGATCACCGGCCCGGTGCCGGAGAACATGGCGCTGGCCTTGAAGAAGACCTACGACGCCGTGCCCGAGCCGCGAATCGTCATCGCCGTGGGCGCTTGCGCGATCTCGGGCGGGCCGTTCGCCGGTCACCCGGAAGTGCGCAACGGCGCCGATGTCCTTGTGCCCGTTGACCTCTACATCCCCGGCTGCCCGCCGCACCCGGTCACGATCCTGGACGGTCTCCTGCGCCTGCTGGGCCGGCTCGGACCGGCCTGACGGCCAGCCCCGGCCGATCCGGCCCCGACGGGCAAAAAAAACAAAAAATACAAACCGGGGGGTTCCCCCTTGTGCGGCCGGATTTCTTCTGCGATAAGAACGCGCGGGATTCGGTTCAACGAAAGGAAACAACGGATCATGGCGAAATTCTCGGGCAAGGTTCTGATGGTCGGATACGGTTCGGTGGCCCAGTGCGCGCTGCCCTTGCTGCTCAAGCTGGCGAAGGTGCCGGCCAGGAACATCACGGTGATGGACTTCGAGAACAAGCGCCCGGAACTGAAACCGTGGCTCGCGCAGGGGCTGAAGTTCGTCCGCGACCGCATCACGCGCGAGAACCTCGACGCCAAGCTGAGCCGTTACCTGAAGGCCGGTGACCTGCTGGTGGACCTGGCGTGGAACATCGACTGCTGCGAGATCCTGCAGTGGTGCCACGACGCGGGCGTGCTCTACCTCAACACCTCGATCGAGCTGTGGGACCCGTACGCGGGGGCGAAAAACAAGCACCCGACGGAGAAGACGCTGTACTGGCGGCGCATGGCGATCCGCAAGATGCTGGCGAAGAGGAAGGAGCCGGGCGCGACGGCGGTGCTGGAGCATGGGGCCAATCCGGGGCTGATCTCGCACTGGACCAAGCGCGGCCTGCTGGACATTGCGGCGGCGGTGGTGGCCGAAAAGAAGGTCAAGGGCGCCCAGGCGGAGAAAATCGCGCATTTGGCCCAGACGCAGGTTTTCAACGAGCTGGCGATGGCGCTGGGCGTGAAGGTCATCCATTGCAGCGAGCGCGACACGCAGGTTTCGGACGTGCCGAAGGCGGTGGACGAGTTCGTCAACACCTGGAGCATCGAGGGCTTCCGCGAGGAGGGCATCACGACGGCCGAGCTGGGCTGGGGCACGCACGAGAAGGAACTGCCGGACTTGGCCTATACCCACAAGACGGGGCCGCAGAACCAAATCTGCCTCGCGCGGATGGGCATGAACACCCGCGTGCGCACCTGGGTGCCGCACTACACCGTGGAAGGCATGGTGGTGCGCCACGGCGAGGCGTTCACCATCAGCGATTTCCTGACGGTCTGGAAAAACGGCAAGGCCGCGTACCGGCCGACGGTGCACTACGCCTATTGCCCCTGCGACGCGGCGATCATCTCCCTGCACGAGCTGCGCGGGCGCAACTACGAGCTGCAGCCCAAGCTGCGCATCATGGGCGACGAGATCACGACGGGCAACGACATTCTCGGGGCGCTCATCATGGGCCATGCGTTCAATTCGTGGTGGACCGGCAGCGACCTGAGCATCCAGCACGCCCGCAAGATGGTGCCGCACCAGAACGCGACGACCCTGCAGGTGGCGATTTCGGTGGCGGCGGCCTGCCTGTGGATGTTCGACCATCCCGACCAGGGCGTGTGCTCCCCGGAGGACCTGCCGCACGAGTTCGTGCTGGGCGTGGCCGATCCGTACCTCGGCAACAACCGGTCGCTTCCCTCCGACTGGACGCCGCTCAAGCACTACGAGAATCCTTTCCAGGGCTACAACCATCCGGCGATCGACCGGAAGGATCCCTGGCAGTTCAAGAACTTCCTGGTGCAGGATTACGCGTAGGCCAATACCGCAAATGGACGCAAATGGGCGCAAATGAGGGCCAGTGGGTCGAAAGCGACCTGGTGTACAAAATAGCCGGCTGTGCCATGGCGGTCCTGAACAAACTGGGCCACGGCTTGCGGGAAAAGACGTACGAGCGGGCCCTCTGTCTGGAATTCAAGCGGCAGAACATCGCCTTTGATTGCCAGCATGTCCACCCCGTCCACTACCGCGGCGAGCACATAGACGACTACATCCCCGACCTGGAGGTCGAAGAGCGAGTCATCGTGGAGATCAAGACCGTGGAAACCATCACGGACGAACACATCGGCCAAGTGATCAACTATCTTCGCATAACCGGATATGAAGTGGGCGTGATCCTGAATTTCAAGCATTCCAAATTGAACTGGAAAAAAGTAGTTCTGACGGAAAATCCGGGAGCTTAAATCGATGCTGCCCCCCATCATTCGCGTCCATTTGTGTTCATTGGCGGTTCCGCAAGGAAAGAAAGGCAGGCAAGCATGGTCACGCAGGCGCAACTGAAGAAACTGGCGCGGGAATACGGCACGCCGCTGTTCGTGGTGGATCACGACCAGTTGCGGAAGAACCTCGCGGAATTCAAGCGGTACCTGCCGAAAGTGCAGCCCTACTTCGCGGTGAAGGCGAACTCGCTGCCGGAAATCGTGCGCACGCTGTACAAGGCGGGCGCGAGCTTCGACGTGGCGTCGATCGCCGAGTTCAAGACGGTGTACGGGAACATCAAAAACCTGCCCGCCAAAGCGCGCCAGGATTTCATCTGGGACAAGATCATCTACGCGCACCCCATCAAGGCCGAGAGGACCCTGCGGGAGCTGGAGCCCTACAAGCCGCTGGTGACCTTCGACAACGAGGCGGAAATCCGCAAGGTGAAGAAATACGCGCCGCACGCGGGCATGGTGCTGCGCATCAAGGTGCCAAACACGGGCGCGATGGTCGAGCTCTCGTCCAAGTTCGGCGCGGACCCGGGGCAGGCCGTGGACCTGATCGAGAAAACGCACGCGGCGGGACTGGTGGTGGAGGGCCTGAGCTTCCACGTCGGCAGCCAGACGACGAACTTCCAGAACTACGTCCAGGCGCTGAACCTGGCCGCGGGCATCTTCAAGGAAGCGCGGCTGCGCGGCTTCCAGGACATGAAGCAGCTCGACATCGGCGGCGGCTTTCCGGCGCCCTACGACGCGAACGTGCAACCGCTGAAGGCGCTGGCCCGGATCATCAACGCCGAGTGCAAGCGGCTGTTCCCGAAGGATGTGGCGATCCTGGCCGAGCCGGGGCGCTTCCTGGTGGCGACGGCCTGCACGTCGGTGGCGGAAGTCATCGGCAAGGCGGACCGCGACGGCAAGCGGTGCTACTACGTCAACGACGGCGTCTACCACACGTATTCGGGGATCATCTTCGACCACTGCAAGTATCCGGTGAAGGCCTTCAAGAAAGGGCCGACTCGGCTCTGCGCCGTGTTCGGGCCGACCTGCGACGCGCTCGATACCATCGGACTTTCCGAAGAATTGCCCGATCTCGAAATCGGCGATCTGGTCTACAGCGAGAACATCGGCGCCTACAGCCACGCCTCCTCGACCTGGTTCAACGGCTTCCCGCCGGCGACCGTGGTCCACGTCAACGAGTAGGCGGTTGGGCCGGAGGGGCGCCCGGGCATCAGGGGACCGGCCAAACCGCGCGGAACGCGCGCCGGGCCTTGGCGCCGCAGGCCGGCTCGGCGCCTTGGCAGGCAAGATCGGCGAGCCGGGCGGGGATGTCGCGGAAGATCCGGCAAATTTCCGCCGGCCCGGCCCCGCGGGCGAAAGCGAGACCGGCGGCCAGCGCGGGCGCCGCCTTGGTGGCCAGTCCGCATTCCGCCGAAAGCCGGTCGTTTTTGGCGCTGAGGTGAATCTGCGCCAGCAGCGAGAAGACCACGGCGGGCAGAATGGCGGCGCCTTGTTCGGCGTACAGCCGGCGGTAGGGCAGGCCGAGGAAGATGCCTTGGTTGCCGGAGCCGGTGATGGTCATGACGGGATGGGAATAGCCGGCCATGCGGCCGGCCACGCGGCGGGCGATTTGTGTTTCCAGCGGGAAGCCCTTCTCCGCCGGCACCTGCCGGAGAAGAAAATCGCGGGCGCGGGCTTCCAACTCCGGATGACGGGCGCGGGCAAGTTGGAAGATTTCGTCGAGGACGGGCGGCTTGGGCAGGGGTTTTTCGCGCGGGGTGCGGTCCTTTCCGAAGACAACGAGCTTTTCGACGTGGTCGTGGCGGCCGCACAAAATAATGCCGGTATCCGCGTTCAAACGGACCATGACGTACATTCCGTTGCGGCGCACGGGCACGATGCGCAGCCAACGGGCGTTTTTCAGGTAGGCCCGGGCCCGTGGCAGGTCGAAATCGGAAAACACGTTGAAATCATTGGCCCGGGAGGCGAGTCCGGCCGCGGCCGCCGTCAGGATGCCCGTTTTCTTCAGGTGCGGCACAACGGCGGTGGAGGCGTTGCGCCAGGCGTCCCGCGAAATATAGAGCCGAGCGACAATGCTGTCGGGTCCGGGCGGAAAGGGCATGTGGCGGACGAGGGTGCGAAAGGCGTAGGCGATCGCGGCCGGTTCGGTGCAGCCGACGACCTGCACGATCTCGCTTTTCAACAGTTGGACGGCGGCGCGCGGAGTCATGGCGAATTTCCCTACCGGAAAATATCCAGTTTGTCCATGTTGGCGACGGCGTGCGTCAGGCCGCGCTGGAGGAATTTCGCTTTCAAGATATCCACCGGCGTGAAGCTCAACGCGACGGTCGTGCTTTTGACCGACATCAGCCGGTCGCCCGGCTTCAGGTGGAATGCCGCGAGCGGTTCGGGCGCGAGCCGGATCGCGCCGGCGCCCACGCGGACGAGGGCGTAGGCCTTGTCTTGAAATTGGCGGATTTCGTCCGGGGTTTCCAGTTGCGCAACGCATTTCCTGAAAACGGTTGCCTCCGCCCGGGCCTTGTTCAGCAGGGCGAAACCGGTCTCGTCCCGGTGCATCGTGACGGCGACGGCCAGATCGCCCGCGCGGAATTGGTAATGCGCAACCGCCTTGGGCGGGATGCGCAAGGTGCCGTCGAGAGCGACGACGGAAATGCCGTAGGTTTCCTTGGTGCCGGGTTTGCCTGGATCCAAGCTGGGCATGGGATTTTCAGGTAGGGACGGCGCACCGCGCCGTCCGGGCTGTCGGCTTGGATTCGGACGCCGACGGCGCGGCGTCCCCACCTTGATTTTCAATCGCGCTCAATGCTGGTGCCCGCAGCAGCCAACGACGGCGTCCTTGTTCGGCGCGAAGAGCAGCGGGAACACGATGTCGCTGGTGCAGCACGGCAGCCACACGGACAGGAACAGGAACACGGCGATGCCGCCCAGAACCGCGACGGAGGGCATGCCGCCCATCGCCATCGCGATGTGGAAGAGGGACGCGCCGGTGCTGACCAGGACGTGCAAGCCATGCGGCAGGCGGGTGCGGGCGCTCCAATACCCCAGCGCGATGCCGACGAAGGCCAGGGGATTCACCAGCCACCACTCCTCGATGAAGCCGATGTGGAAGCCCGGATTGGGCAGGCCCAGCAGCCATTCGCCGACATAGGGAATCAGGCAGTCGCTCAAGGTCGCGATGCCCACGGATCCCAGATAGCCGACCCAGAGAATGCGCCACACCCCTTGGCCATGGGCCCGCCGGAAGGTGGCGATGGTAGCTTGCGCGCTCAAGAGCACGTGCAGCGGATGCAGGACTCCAAAGAGCCGATGCGAAGCCGTTTCGGAGACCTGTGCCCAAAGCAGGCCCAGCAGCAGGGCAATGCCCACCAGCGTTCCCAGCGCGGTGAACGGGGCGTGGGCCCGCAGTTCATGCAAAATCAACGTGCGTTTCATGCGTATTCCTTCGCGAATCGTCGACCGGATGCCGCGGCGCGGCGGCCAACCGGCGCGCCGCCGCGCTCCGCTATTGGCGAACACGGGACGGTAAACAGGAAATCAGCGGGATTGTCCACCTCCAAACCGGGTGGGAGCCTGTCGCGTCGCCGACGGAAGGGCCGGTCGTCCTGCCGGCGGTGGGGGGCGCGCAGAGGAAGGCCTTTCAGCATGGCCTTTGCTCCGGTTTGCGGCCACGGGCCACGCCGAACGAATCCGCGCCGGCCAAGAAAATCCGGAGGTCGTCGAGGATCTTGCGGGTGGCCGGGTCGTCCGGCAGATGGGCGGCAAGGGCTTTCAGGACGCCGTCGCGGCGCACGCGCTCGCGGGTGGGCGCATAGTGCAGATCGTAGATCCAGGACGCTTCCAGCAGCAGGAAATCCGCGAGGGAATGGACGTGGGCGACATCGCCGTGGCGGTGCGTCCGGATTTCGTCCTGGAGGCGGGGATTGACGGGACCGTCCAGGGCGAGGTTCGGCCACAGGCCGGCCAGTTCCTGGAATCCGTCGCGCGCAATGCCCGCGAGCACCACCCGGAAGATGTCCAGTTTGTCGGCGTCGCGGATGAGTTTCAGGAACGGTAGGCTGGCGGGAGCGGCGGCCGGGGAAATGGTTCGGGCGTTGTGGTGCCGGATGCCGTCCAGCAGGCAGCCGCGCCGGTGGTCCGGCATCGGCGCCAGGATGCCGGATGCCCGGACGATCTCGAGCCCGCGGAGTCCGTGGTCCACGGACGTCGCGTCCTGCAAGTGGCCGTACTCGGCGAACTGGGCGAAGCGGCCGACGTCGTGCAGCCAGCCCAACGCCTCGGCCAAACGGACGTCTTCCGGCGTCCACCGCAGATCCCGGGCGATCTCCCGGGCGTTTTCGGCGACGTGCCGGGTGTGCTCCAGCTTGACGGCAATCGCGGTGGGCAGGGGGACCGACTCCTTGCGGAAGCCTTCCACGAAAGCCAAAAACCAATCGCGAATCCGCTGGAGCTGCGCTTCGGTCATGGCGCCGGAGACGGGTTCGGGAAGCGAGCGGGATTGGCCATCGTCCTGCCCATGGCTTGCTCAGAATGTCAGCGTGCGATCGCTGTCGGCGACCCATGCCGCCAGTTCGGCCATGGTGGCCTTGTTGGCGTCGGCGTAGTAGGGCTCGTTCTTGTGGATGCCGCAGCGCGCCAGGCAGGTGCCGCAGACCTTCACTTCCGCGCCTTTGGCGATCAGGGCCTTCAGCATGGGCACGAGATCTTGGTCGTAGCCGGGAGGCGGCTGGCAGCTTTCGTGCGCCAGATCCACGGAATCGTTCATCAGGAAGATGCGGACGGCGTGGCCGGCCTCGGCCAGCTTGCCGGCCAGGCGCAGGCCGTTCCAAGTCACGTCGGTGCCATCGTAGGGCGGGCGGTTGAAAACAATCAGGATGGTCATGGGAGCCCCTTTTTCGATTTGGATTTTCGCATTTGGGCGAGGGCCTGGTCGAGGTCGGCCAGCAGTTCCTGTACGGGCTCCACGCCGACGGAGAGGCGCACGCTGTTGGGTTTGACGCCGAAACTGGTCCTGCGCTCGGGCGGCATATAGAGCATGGTTGTCAGGAACGGGATGCAGGCCAGCGATTCGGTGGCGCCGAGACTTACCGCGTGCCGGATGGTTTTCAAAGCCGAAATGAAGCGCTTGGCGTCTTCCTGGGTCTGGCCCACGTCGAACGCCATCATGCCGCCGAACCCGCGCTTCATTTGCCGGAGGGAAATCCGATGGCCTTCGTCGGTTTTCAACCCGGGATAGCGCAGGTTCGAGATGCCGGGGCGGTGCGCCAGATGCTTCGCGACGGCCAGCGCGTTTTCGGCCATGCGCTCGGCGCGCAGCGGGAAGGTTTTGAGTCCGCGCTCCAGCAGCGAAGCCGAATAGGCGTCGAGCGTGCAGCCGATGGCCTGGCGGGTGAACCACAACTTGTCGTAATCGTCCTTGGAGCCGGCGATGGCGCCGGCCATGAGGTCGTTGTGGCCGCCGAGGGCCTTGGTAGCGCTGTGCACCACGAGATGCGCACCGAGTTCGAGCGGATGCTGGTGGTAGGGGGTCGCGAACGTGTTGTCCACCACCAGGATGGC
>JAKLIL010000299.1 GCA_022709625.1 Verrucomicrobiota bacterium | reverse complement strand
ATGACGTGGGCCTCGTCGAGATTGAAGTTGTCCCATTCGCCGTAGACGTTGCCCGGAACGAGCACGATCGAATCGAACCCGTGCTGGACGCGGTAGGCCCACGATTGCGTCAGTTGGATCTTCTTGGCTACGGAATAGCCGGCGCTTTCGATCTGCGGATAGCCGGTCCACATCTGGTCCTCCCCGATCGGCGAACAGGCCGCGGCGGGATAGGAACACCCCCCCATGAACGTCACGAGTTTCCGGACCCCCGCCCGCCAGGCTTCGTGGAAGACCTGCGTGTTCAGCGCGAGATTGTCGTAGAAGAAATCGGCCGGCTGGACCTGATTGACGAGGATGCCGCCGGATTTCGCCGCCAGATGGACCACGCAATCCGGACGCACGTCCCGCAACAGGCGCGCCGCGACGCCGGGTTCCCGCAAGTCGCCGTCCCGCCGGCCGACGCCGACCAGTTCCGCGTCCGGAAAGGCCGCGCGCAGAACCGGCATGGCGTGGTGCCCCAGGAAGCCCGTGCTGCCCGTGACGAGGAATCGCTTGAAGATGGGTGCCACTTGCTGGGTTCGCTCCGCCGTGAAATCCGCTGCCGCAGGCCCATGTTGGAAACCAAACCTAGGATGCCCCAAAAAGGCCTCGGTGCAAATACAATAATGCCCGGAATCACGGGCCGAATTGCCGGCGCCAGATCTGGAAGCACAGCAACGCCCAAAGCAGTTTGCGATGGTCCCGCCGTCGCGCCACGTGCTCGTCCAGCAATTGCCGGGCGGCGGCGGGATCGAACCAGCCGTCGCGGGCCAGGACCGAGGCGGCGCAGTGCTCCTCCACGAGGGGCCGTAACTCCCCCGCGAGCCAGGACGCGATGGGCATCATGAAACCGGCCTTCCGGCGGTGGATGATATCCGGCGGCAACAGGCCACGCGCCGCGCGCTTGAGGAGGTATTTCGTAGTCAGCCCCTTGAGCTTGTACATGGACTGCACGCCGGCCACGTATGCCACGACCCGGTGGTCGAGAAACGGCGGCCGCACCTCGAGCGAATGCGCCATCGCCGCCCGGTCCACCTTGGCCAATATGCCGTCCTGCAGGTAGAGTTTCATGCCCAGGTAGAGCAGCCGCGCAAAGCGGTCGTTCAACCCGCTCGCCCGGACATGCCGCCGCACGTCTTCGAAGGGATCCCGCTCCGGATAGGCGTCCCGCAGGGCGGGTGCCAGCAGCCGGGTCCGCTCCTCGTTGCCGCTGGGACCTAGCCACAGCAAAAAACGGACTTCGGGCGAAATCCCGCTGCCGCGAATGAACTGGTCCAGGAGAAAAGCCGCGCTGGCGTACCGGTGGGAAACGGGCAGACGCCGGACGGCGCGATCGAACGCCTCGCGCCAGGACACGGGCAGAAACGACAACGCCTCGACCAGCTTGTCGGCCTGGAACGCGGGATAACCGGCGAAGAGTTCGTCGCCCCCGTCCCCGCTCAATGCCACTTTGACGTGCCGCGCGGCCACCTGCGCCAACAGGTACGTGGGCAGGATCGACGCATCGCCGCAGGGTTCATCGAGCCCGGCCAGGCATTCCGGCAGCAACCGGACCGCCCGTTCCAACGACAGCACCTCCTCGTGGTGATCGGTGCCGTATTGAGCGGCCACCCGGCGGGCATGGGGCAATTCGTTGTACGTGGCGTCCTCGAATCCGATGGAAAAGGTCGGCAGCGACCGCCCCCCGCCCGCGGCCGCCAAGGCGGCCACCACGCTCGAATCGAGGCCGCCGCTGAGGAAAACGCCGACGGGCACGTCGCTGCGCATCTGCTTGGCGACGGCATCCCGCAGCAGATGCAGCAGTTCCGCGGCGCAGGCGTCCGCGCGCAGGCTGTTGACCGGCCGGTCCTGCAAGGGCACATCCCAGTATTTTGCGACCGCGATGCCGCGCCGGGTGGCGCGCAGGAGCGTGCCGGCCTCCAGCTTGCGGATGCGCCGGAAGACGGTTTGCGGCGCCGGCACATAGCCGTACGCCAGATACTTGCCGATGGCGACCGGATCCACTTCCCGGCTGGCCGCCGGATGGCGCAGCAACGCCTTGATCTCGGATGCAAAAACCACGTCCCCGCGATCCACGAAATAATAGAGCGGTTTGATGCCGAACCGGTCGCGGATCAAAACCAGTTCCTGCGCCTCGCGGTCCCAGATGGCCAAGGCGAACATGCCGTTGACTTCGTCCAGTCCCGCCACCCCCTGTTCGACCACTTGCTGCAGCAGAACTTCCGTGTCGGATCGGGTGGCAAACGCGCAACCCTTGGCCACCAGCGTGCGATGGAGTTCCAGGTAATTGAACAGTTCGCCGTTGCACGCGATCCAATACCGCCCGGCGCGTACCGCCATGGGCTGGGCCCCGCCGGCGATGTCCAGGATACTGAGCCGGCGATGGCCCAGCGCGATCCCCGGCTCGAGATGGAATCCCTCCGCGTCGGGACCGCGATGCCGCAGCGTGGCGGCCATTTGGCGGAGAGTCGTCTCGTCGGGCGTCGCCCCGCCTTGGAAACACGTGAATCCAACGATTCCGCACATCTTGGCGTTCCGCGTTGCCGGCCAACTCGATTCCCGTGTCAGGCGCGGCCTATGCGAATGCCGGCGGAACGACCGGCCGGAAATCACGGCGAAGGCGCATTGGGTTCCGCCGCCGGCTCGTTAAATTGAATGCAATACTTTTCGACGATGGCCTTGGCGTCGCCGTTGCCGTCCGCCAGCGCGAACAGATCCTTGTAGAGATTGTAGTAGTGCAGGCGGGAATCCACCGCCTGCCGTCCCTGCAGCTGGGCATTGCGCAACTGCGCCTGCAGCGCGTTGCGCTGCCGCAGCGAATTGGCGACCAGGGCGCCCAGCAGAAGCAACACCGCCAGCGCCAGCAGGATGAACGGCGCCCAAATCCGGCGATAGCCGGATCCGGCCATGGCCGGCGCGCTCACGGCGAATCCTCCCCGGCTACGGCAT
>JAKLIL010000298.1 GCA_022709625.1 Verrucomicrobiota bacterium | reverse complement strand
TATCTTCGTCCGGGCAGGTGGTCGTCCTGCGGGAATTCGCCGCCGACGCGCTGAACATCCGTTTCCGTGGTCGCGGCGCCCTCTACCTGCCTGAGACGCCAGTCCTCCGCCGCGTGCCGACCAACCCGCTGGCGGTCATGCTGGCCGCCATCGAAAACGCGCCGGCGGCAGTCCCCCAGGCGCTCGAGCAGCTCAATGCCGTGGCTTTCAACGAAACGCCTACCGCCGACTTTTCCTTTGTCTTGTATCCCGCCCGCCCCGCCGCCAGCCAGATGTCCATCCGGCTGAACCACGCGGCGGGCGGCGCGGTGCGCGGCGTCGACTTCCGCCAGCTGGCGGTGGATGCGGAATGGAAAGACCAACGGTTGCAGGTGGCCAACCTGCAGGTCGGCACCACCGACGGCACGCTGGGCCTGTGGGGAGAGATCGATTGGGCCTCCCGTTCCGTCGCCATGCATCTGCTGAACACGTTGCCGCCGGCGACGTTCCTCAAGCTGCTGCCGCAAGATCTCCAGATCCAAGCCGCCGGCATGGCGGCGGACTACCGTTTTCCGCTGCGGCTGGAACTGCAGATTGGGCCCTGTGCCCTGGCGGCGGCGGCCGAACACCTTTCCGGACGGCTGTCGTTCGCGGATGCGGTTGTTCGCGAGGTGCCCATCGTCAACTTCGACGCGACGTTCGCGCGGGAGGGTCCGGAGGTGCGGATCGAAAACGGCACGATCCAACTGGGGCGCGGCCCCTTGGCCAGCCGGCTAGCCATCTCTGCGGGCCGGTTCCATTTGGCCAACCGGCAATTTCGCGCCCGCGTGGCGGGCACGCTCGATCCCAACGTATTGGCGCCGATGATGACGACGGCGATGCGGAACATCGTGGGATGGTTCGGGGTCCGGGAACCGCTCCAAGGGGACGTCGTGCTGGGCGGAACACTGGGCAATCCCGCCATCTATTGCTACGGTCCCGTAACCGCGACAAACTTCACCATCCACGGAGCCGAAGTCCAGTCCATCGCGGGCGATCTGCTGGTCACCAACGAGGTCATGCACCTGACCCGGGCCGTCCTGTCCCGGCCGGAAGGCCTGGTTCGCGGCGATATGCATCTGGCTTTTTCCAACCAAATGCTGAGGTTGGACAACGTCGACAGCACGATCGATCTGCGGGCCGCCGCCCAGATGATCGGCCCGGCCACGGCGGCATTCATGCAGCCGTTCCGGATCGAGGGCCCGATCCACCTGCGGGGGGCCGGCGAATTGGACTGGTGCAATTTTGCGCTGAACCAGTTGCAGATCGGCGTGGCCGCCCAGCGGTTCGGCTACGACCGCTGGATCGCCGACGAAACGACGTTCGACCTCGCCGTGGTCGGCCTGCGCTTCCGCATCACCAACGCCAACGCCAAGGCCTACGGCGGCGAATTCGCGGGGAGCGGCACGCTGTATCCGGTCGGCGGCGACGCCCATTGGCGCTACGAGGCGGAAGTCGACGCCACCGACGTGAATCTGGCCGCGCTGCTGACGGCTTCGTTTGCCCCCACGAACCTCCCAACCGAATCTACCACCGCCCCCGTGCCCGACAATTTCGGAAAATTGAGCGGCACCCTGCTGGGCGCCATCCGCGTCGGCGGCTATTTCGGACGCGGCGAGGGCACCAACGTCGCCGGCCAGGCGCGGTTCGAAATCCGCAACGGCATGCTGTTCCGGACCAAGTTGCTGAATTATTTGTCGGCGATCCTGGGCAAGATTCTGCCGGACTTCAATCTCTTCGCCCAAACGGACGCGCGCGGCGACTTCACCATCCGCAACGGCCGGCTATATTCCCGCAACGTCCAGCTGCAAGGGACGTTGTTCAGCATCAAGGCCGCGGGCAACTACGGTTTTGCCGGCGATTTGGACTACAAGGTCGAAGTCCAACTTCTGCGCGGCGGACCGGTGGCCACGCTCGTGCGCCTTGCCACCCTGCCCGTCACCCGCCTGCTCGAATTCCGCCTGACGGGCACGTTCGACGAGCCGCGTTGGCGCCCCAGCAATCTCAATCCGGCCGAGTTGTTTACCGGCGGGACCAAGTCTCCCGACGGTGTCGCCCCCTAGTCTGGCCGGGGCCTCGCGGCGGCGGCCGCGCGCACAACGACGGCGTTCGTGCCGGGCGGAATCGAAACGACACCGCGGCGACGAATATAGTCCATCACCATGTCCCGGGTCGCGACGTCCATCATTTCCAGGCGGCAGTTCGGCGTGGCCGCCGCCTTCACCAGCGTCGGGAAGCGCCCGCCGCCGCCCGCCAGATGATAGCTGTTCAAGGCCACCTTGAGCCGCG
Organism: Verrucomicrobiota bacterium; assembly: GCA_022709625.1. Classification (GTDB taxonomy): domain Bacteria; phylum Verrucomicrobiota; class Kiritimatiellia; order CAIQIC01; family Lenti-01; genus Lenti-01. Next base: position 673 of record JAKLIL010000298.1, on the reverse strand, counting down.
TCTTGTAGTGGATGGGCCGGCCATCCGCTCCGCGCAGGTTCCGGATCCGCCGGCCAAGCGGCGCGTTCGGATGCAACTTGTATTGCAGGCCCCACGCGCCAAAATAACGGTCCTCGCCGACGTAGGCGGCGGCTTCCTCCATGATCGCGTGGATCTCGGCCAGGTTCAACCGGAGGCAGCCCACGGTATTTTCGTACGGCACGATTTTCCAGACGTCGGCCACGCGGATTTCGCCCGCCGCCATGCTTTGCGCGGACAGGACGCCATGCAAGACCACATCGGCCCCCGTTCGTTCCGCGATGGCGCGGCACAAGAGTTGCTGGACCGGGCAAAGGCCCGGCACCGCCAGCGAATAGGAAACGTCGGTGGCCGTGGTACCCAGCACGGTGTCGAGCCACGCGTCCGCCCGGGCCAGGTCGTCGGCCACCAGCGCCGCGATGTCGGGATCCTCTTTCAGGCGGTGGGTGACGGGCAGATATGCGAATTTCTTGTCAACCACGGCATTCGCGACCGTGTCGAAAACCAAATCGATCCGCATGACGCCGCGCGCCCCGGATCCGGCCTGGGCATAGTCCGCCCGGCCGATCCGGGCCCCCGCCAGCGTCCAGTGCAGATGTCCGCCCAGAACCAGGTCGAACTCGCCGAAGCGGCGGCAAATGCCCCGGATTTGGTT
>JAKLIL010000297.1 GCA_022709625.1 Verrucomicrobiota bacterium | reverse complement strand
ACCCCGGCGTCCCCCCGCGGCGGCGCGCAAGTAGCAGAGGAGGCACAGAAAGGCGAAGAACCCCGACAGGACGTCCTTGCGTTCCGTGACCCAGGCGACGGACTCCGCGCGCAACGGATGGAAGGCCCACAGGGCGGCGAAAAAGAAGGCCCGCCAAGGGGTTTTGCACATCGCCAGGAGCATGAAAAACAGCAAGGCCGCATTGGCAGAATGCAGCAGAACGTTGGTGAAATGAAATCCCCATGGGCGGGATGGGGTTGCGCCCAGCCATTCCGCGTCCGCCATGAAAGAAATCCAAAGCAGCGGCATGTACATCGTGGCGGTCGGATTATGCAGGGAAAACGCTGGCCGGATGGAAGCGGCGGACAGGCCTTCGTGCACGGCGGTGTTGTTGGCGACGTAGGTGATGTCGTCGAAATCGACCAACTCGTACCGCAAAGAGGGGGAGAAGAGGGCAAACACGAGCAGGAAAAGCAGCAGCGCCAAAAGGACCGGGGCCAACCGTTGCCAAGGGGAATGGCCGCCGGAGTCCATGGATGCGGTCTGCCTCATGCCGGCGAATATAGAGGCGCTGCATGCCATGATTCAAGAGCGGAAGCGGTTGCGGTTCGCGACCCATGCGAAGCGAAATCGAATCGGCATGCGCACTCAGGACTTTTCCGGGTACCAGTTCCATTCCATCTGAAATGGCTGCGAGGATCTTATCGATGCGAACGGGCGTACGCCAACCGAAGCCGGTTATGGCGGTGCCATGAGCCGCGCGTAGAGAAGGGCAAAAGCATCCTCGCGGTAGGGTAGGCCTTGCCGATACAGCGCGAGGCGGGCGAGAAAACGGTCACGCAGGCGCGAAGCCGCGGGTTCGTCTGGCTTGGCGGCCAACAAGGCGAGTGCCTGCTCCATGGATTCCGCCGCAGCTGGGAATTCGCCGGCGTTGGCCTGGGCCGCCGCCAGGGTGTCGAGCGCGATGGCATTGGGGGCGGAATCCGGCGGGTTCAGTTGCCAAGCCAGTTCGAGCGTTTCCGCGGGCGGGACCGGCGAACCCGTGGCGGTGGCGAAGCCCCAGGCAATGTGGGCAAGCAGATCCGCGCGGTCCGGATTCGCCTGCAGAAGCAGCCGGAAATGCCCCGCGGCAAGCGCGCGGTGGCCCGATTGCCACAGGTCCAAATAGAACGGGAGAAGCTCGGCCGATTCCACCCGTGCCATGTTCCGGTGGCACGGAATCGATTTGGCGTAGGCCAGGGCCCGCGCCGGCTCGCCGTTGTGGAACGCGGCGGCCATGGCCACAAGACGGAGCTTGGTTTGCTCGGGACGATTCGCGGGGGCTTGGCACAGGCCCTCTTCCGCGTATCCGATGGCCGCGGCGTATTGTTCCGCCGCGAAAGAATAGATCGCCAACTGCAGTTCGCGGATGCCCAGCGTATTGCGGTCGGAAAAGTTCTGGAGCATGTACTCCTTGGCGGCAAGTGGCCCTTGGCGCGCCGCCACGCACATCGCCTTCAGCACCAGGAGTCCCGGTTGCCGGCTGCCGCTTTGCAGGGCCTCGTCCGTTAAAGCTTCGGCGGCGGCGTAATCCTGCCGGTCGAATAGGCACTTGGCGCTTTCGTGCTGCAAGGCGAACGGATGGCCCGGGAATACGCGGCGGACATGGGCATAGAATGATTCGGAATCGCGCCACGCCGGCAACAGGCGCAGGACTTGCATGGCGCTAGCCGCCAGGACGGCGGCGGCCACGCCTGCCCGCGCCCATTGGAAGGGCCGGCGCAACGACGCGCGCCGCGGCGAAGGAAAGACGCCCAGCAAGGCGATGGATATCCCCATGGCGGGGAGGTAGGTGAACCGGTCGGCCACGGCCTGGACGCCGAACCGGACGAGTCCGGCCACGGGAGCCAGCGCAATCATAAACCACAGGATGCCTGCCCCGACGTTGGGACGGGTTTTCCGAGCCTGCCAGGCCCACATCAACAGGAGTAAAACCATGCCCCCCCCCAGCACAACGTCGCCAGCTGGATAGGACATGCCGGGGTACAGGGGACAAAGACGGCGCGGGCAAACCATTTTGGCGAGATAAAAACCGCAATGGACCGGGATGGATTTCAAGCGGAGAAGCAGCGGCAGCGGTTCGAGGGCGGCATCCTGCGCGTGGATGCGCACGACCGCCCAGGCTCCGGCGAGGGCAAGCGCGAGAAAAGGAAGTTTTTCCAGCAAGAGGCGCGGGGATGCGCGCCATGCCGATCGCCCAGATGGCCCTAGGCGGCCCAAGGGCCAGAAGTCCAGAAGGAGCAGCAGGCCGGGGATCGCCACCAGCATGGGCTTGACCAGCAGCCCGAGAGCCAGGAAACACAGGGCGGCGAGATACGGGCCCGGAGCGGGCCGGGCGGCGGGGCCGCCGCGCCGGCCCCAGGCCCGCAGGTACGACCCCACGCACAGCAAGGCGAAGAACCCCGCCAGCACGTCTTTGCGCTCGGCCACCCAGGCAATCGATTCGACGCGTTGCGGATGGAGCGCCCACAGGGCCGCGCAGAAAAACGCCCGCCACGGTTTTCGGCAGAAGGCCAGCAACACGACGTAGAATAGCCCGGTGTTCAAGGAATGGAGCAGGATGTTGGTGAAATGGAATCCCCACGGGTTTGCTGCCGAGGCGCCCAACAGCGATACGTCCGCCATGTAGGAGAGCCACAGCAGCGGCGCATACATGCTGGCATACGGCTGCGTGAAGGCCGCGCGCAGCGCGGCCGGCGCCAGTCCACCGGCGACCATGGCGTTGTTCGCGACGTAGCCGGGATCGTCCAGATCGATCAGGCCGTGGCGCAGGGTGGGGGCATACGCGGCGAAGGAACCGATGAGGATGGCCACAAAAAGGGCGCGCGGCCACCCAGGCGCATGGAGCGGAAGACGCATTGATTCCAAGCATGTGAAAATCGGACCGCGCTTGGCAAACGGATTTCCCGGGGGGCTTGGCCACGAATGCGCGCCATCCCGGGCCCT
>JAKLIL010000296.1 GCA_022709625.1 Verrucomicrobiota bacterium | reverse complement strand
GTCGGAGGCGTGCAGGTCTTCCAGATCCACGATGGCCTTGATCATCGCCAACTCGTCGGCGTTGAGGATGCCTTCCTCGCGGGAGATGTCGAGGACGGTCTCGAATTCCTCCTCGGAGAGGGTCTTGCCGAGCGGGCGGAACAGATGGGCGAGCCGCCGGCTGACCAAATCGAGGCCGGCGCGGAGGGGCGCGAGCAGGCGTTCCGCCACGCGCAAGGGGGGGCCATACAGGCGCACGAGGGTGCCCGTATACAGCAGGCCGGCGTTTTTCGGGCCGATTTCCCCAAAGAAAATCAGCAGAATCGTCACCGCGGGAATGGCGGCGGCTTCGGCATAGCCGGGCACCCAGCGTTCCGCCAGCAGGTAGCCGACGTTGGCAAGCGCCAGATTGACCAGCGTATTGCCGATCAGGATGGTGGAGAGCAGTCGCGTGGGGTTGGCCAACAGCGCCCGCAGCCGATCGCCGGTGGCGGGATGTTTTTCGCCGATCCGCCGGAGTTGGATGGGATCGATGGAAAAATAGGCCGTTTCGGCGCTGGAGCAGAACGCGGAGGCGGACAACAGCAGCAAAAAGAGGACCGTCAGCAGCAGCGTCGTCACAGGCGCCTTTGCCGCCGAAAGAACCACGCTGATGTCGCAGGTTTCACTTTCCGCAATCCGAAACTGTGCGTATAGTAGCGAACCATGGTCAAAATATCCATTGCAACTTCGCGCCGGACGGAACTGGTGCCGGTCACGCGGGAAGTCCAGGGGGCCGTGGCGGCGCTGCCGCCCTGGGATGGGTTGCTGCACGTGCATTCGCCGCACACGACGGCGGGCGTGACCTTGAACGAACAGGCCGATCCGGACGTCGCCGCCGACGTCGAACGCGCGTTGGCCAAACTGGTTCCGTGGAACGCCGGCTATGCGCACGCCGAAGGCAACGCGGCGGCGCACGTCCAGACCGCGTTGGTCGGGGTTTCGGCCTGGGTGCCGGTGCGGCGCGGCCGGCTGGCCATGGGAAGGTGGCAGGGCCTGTTCCTGTGCGAGTTCGACGGTCCGCGCGCGCGGGAATTGTGGCTGACGCCCATCGAGGGGGCGCCATGAGCGGCCCGGGATCGACCCACAGCGGTTTCCTCATCCCCAGGCGGGCAGGAATGCGTGGCTGGGCGTTGGCGGCGGCGGCGCTGTGGTTGGCGGGTTGCGGGCCGGCCACTCCGGAAAAAGATTTCCAGGCGGGACTCGCCGCATTGAAAAAGGGCGATTTGACGGGCGGCAAGGCCCGGCTGGAGGCGGCGCTGGAACGCGATCCAAACGGCGCTTTCGCCGGCGAGGCGCAGAATTGGCTGGGGCTTGCCAACTGGGAACTGGGCCAGACCGGCGATGCGGCGGCGCATTTTGAATATGCCTCCAAACTGGATCCGGCGGCCTTCGAACCGGTGTACAATCTGGGTTCCTTGTTGCTGGAAACGGGCGACATGTCGCGGGGCATCTCGTTGTTGCGGCGGGCGGCCGATCTCGATCTCCAAGACACCCGCGCGTTGCTGCGGATCGGCGAATGGACCACGCGGCACGGCCGCTGGGATCTTGCCCGCCGGATGTATTTCGAAGCCCAGCGGCGCGACCCCCGGTCGGCCGCGGCGGCGACGGGATTGGGCCGGATCGCCTTGTTGGAGGGGAATGCGGCGCAGGCGGAAACTTTTTTCATGCAGTCGCTCGAAATGAGCAAGGACTATCCCCCGGCGTTGTACAACCTCGGGGTGCTGCATGCCCAAACCGACGGCCGCACCGAACAGGCCGGGGAATATTTCCGGCAATATCTGGCGGTGGCCCCCCAAGGCCCCCGGGCGGAGGCGGCGGCGGCCCGGGTCGGCGGGCGGATCGTTTTCCAAACTTCGTTCCAGGAACAGGTTCCGCCGCAGGCCAAGACCGCCGCCGGCGTCCTGTGGACGCAGGCCCAGGAGGCGCTCGGCAACGGCGACAAGGAAACCGCCTACGAGCAGGCGTTGCGCGCGCTGGACGTGGCGCGGGAGGGTGGCGATTCGGACCAGGCCGGGGAAATCCTCCGACGCGCGCTGGAGTTGTTTGGCAACCGGGCGCCAATCCAACTGGCCGCCGGCGAATTCTGGATGTCCCGCAACCAACCCCACGAGGCCCAGGCGGCCCTGCTCAAGGCGCAGGCGCTCGAGCCCGACAACCCCATGGCGTTGCTGGATCTCGCCCGGGCTTCCGTTGCGCTGGAAGAATTCGACACGGCCGTCGTTTCGCTGCGCCGCTTGTCCCAGCTCGAACCCGGCAATTCCGATGCCGTTTGGGAACTCGCCCAGACCTACGGCGACAAACTGGGCATGGCCGGCAAAGGCATCGCCGTCTATCGCGATTTCGAACAGCGGTTTCCAACCGATCCCCGGGCGGGCGAGGTCGCCGCCAGAATCAAGGCGCTGGAAGAGACCGCGGCGGCCATGACGCCGCTGCCGCCGCCCTAGCGCGCGTTGCGGCGGAACGAACAGGAGCGGACATGAAAGCGAAAAACTCCGATGCCGTGGCCGCCGTTCCGATGCGCCGGACCGGGCCGGTCAAACTGGCTGGTCCCGAGGTCGAGTGCGAAGTCCTCGTTCCTTTGGCGACCTATGAAACGCCGCTGTGGCCATCGGTCGAACGCGGCGCGCGGGTAACCGCCCAGGCCGGCGGTATCCGCGCCGTGGTGTTCGACGAACGCATGACCCGCTCCGTGCTCATCGATGCGCCCAGCGCGGCGGGGGCGCTGGAGCTGGTCCGGTTTGTCGATGCGCAACGCGTGGCGCTCGGCCAAGCGGCGGCGGCGACCGGCCGGTTTGTGGCTCTCAAAGACGTGCATTACGAAGTGGTTGGGCATCTGGTTTTCGTGCGCTTCGAATTCGCGACCGGCGACGCGGCCGGCCACAACATGGCCACCCGCGCGGCCGACGCTATGCTGGCGTGGATTCTCGCGCAACGCCCCGAATGCCGGTATGGATCCATCTCGGGCAACTATTGCTGC
>JAKLIL010000295.1 GCA_022709625.1 Verrucomicrobiota bacterium | reverse complement strand
AAGTTGGGCCGGGGACCCCACGGCGTGGTTGCCCGCGCCGAATCTTCGTAGAAATAGATGCCGCCCGTGTTGGTATCCGCCGCCGTGCCGTCGAACTGCCACAGGTCGCCGACCGGCGTACCCCAGTGGTTGTGGACAACGTCCACCAGCACCGCGATGCCCCGCGCGTGGCAAGCCGCGACGAATTGCTCGAACCCCTCGCGTCCGCCGTAGTCGCGTTCGACGGCGAACAGCCCGGCCGGGTTGTAGCCCCAGCTCCGGGCGGTGAGGAATTCGGCGCAGGGCATCACGCACACCGCGTTCACCCCCAGTCCCACGAGGTGGTCCAGCCCGGCGATGGCGTCCCGGAAGGTAGCCGGGATTCCATCGGCAGGCGTCGGGTCGTAGAAGGTGCCGACGTGCAGTTCGTAGATGACCATCTCCTCGGTGGCCGGGCGGTCGAACGGCGCTAGGGGCGAGGGCGGCCCCAGCACCACGCTCGAGTTGTTGGACGTGGCGCCGTATTCCCGGGCGCGGGGGTCCGTGCGCCACAGGGTTCCGTCCAAAACGTATTTGTAGCGGTCGCCGACGGCCGCGTCGGGCAGATCGAGCGACCATGTGCCATTCGTCGGATCGGCGACCAACGGATGGCTAGTGGTGCTCCAATCGTTGAAAGTTCCGGCCAAATGCACCGAAACCGCGCCCGGCGCCCAGACGCGGAAGGCGACCCCGGTTCCCTCTGTGTCCGCGTAAGGAATCGCGCCTAGCCCAAGATGCGTGGACTGGCCGTGGACCGACACGACGGCATTCCCAAACAAGAAGCCGAGCGCAAGGACAAAGCGGATCGCCAAGTCGGCCGGCCGTTGCGGTCTATGGGCAATCTGGATCACAAGCGGGGGACGGCAAAGCGATGTTCAGATTGAAGTGAAAATGCGCTCGGCCGGCAAACGCGACTTGGGCAATTGGGCATTCCAGTCGTCGGGGCTGCGGTAGCCCAAGGCAACGATGGCCACGGCCGACAATCCTTTCGCTTTCAGGCCCAGTTCGGCGTCGAGCATGTCTTGATCGAAGCCTTCCATGGGGCAGGCGTCGATGCCGAGCACGGCCGCGCCCAGCAGCAGCGTGCCGAGGGCGAGATAGACCTGCTTTTCCATCCAGGGGCGGATGTCTTGGCGAACGTGGCGGTGCAGATCGACGTAGAAGAGACGCGACTTGCGCTGGTTGGCGGTGGCATCCGGCGCGGGGAAACGCCCGTCTTGGATTTCCCGCGCCAGCACGGCCTCGAGATGGGCGTCGTCGCAGGCCGTGCGCGCACAGAGCACGACCACATGCGAGGCGTTGCGGATTTTCGGGCCATTGTAGGCGTAGGGTGCCGGCGCAGCACGGGCGATCCGGTCCTTGCCCGCCGCCCCGGCGGCCACGAGGTAATGCCACGGCTGGGAATTGACCGACGACGGACTGAAGCGCAGCAAAACGCGCAATTGCTCGAAGACGGCCGGCGGGATTCTCCGTTTGGGATCGAAGGCTTTGGCGGTACGGCGGCTGGTTGCGATTTCGGCAATGTTCATGGCAGGCAGTCCTTTACTTGAAATAATCCCTCAGGTGGGGAGGCTGGGGCAGGGCGCGGATGGCGTGGATGATGCCGTGGTCGGCCTTGGAAAAGGGATAACGGTCGAACTCGGCGGGGGTGACCCACGCATGGCCGGCGCATTCGAGATGGCGCGGACGACCGGATCTGATCCGCGCGAAATGCGCATGGAGGTCGATGGTAAAGTGGCTGTAAACATGGTGCACGGTGACCAGATGGGCTCCGACCTCGAGATCGAGGCCCATTTCCTCCTGCAATTCGCGGCGGATGCACTGGCGCATGGTTTCGCCCTTGGCTTGTTTGCCGCCGGGAAATTCCCACAGCCCCGCCAGCATGCCACCCTCAGGGTTGCGCTGCGCAATCAGGATTTGGTTTTTCCGGTTGAGGATGACCGCGGCGCCGACGATCTTGTGGGGTATCTTTTCTTTCTTTTTCTTGCGGGGAAAAGCTTCGGGCGTCTTGAGTTTCGCGGCACGGCATGTTCCGTGCAACGGGCATTCGCCGCACCGGGGAGACCGCGGCGTGCAGACGAGCGCCCCCAGTTCCATCCAGGCCTCGTTCACGGTCCCGGGCTTGTCGCGCAGCAAAAGGGCGTCGGCCAATTCCTGGAGTTTCTTTTTCGTGGCGGCCAGGCCGATGTCGTCGTCAAGGGCGGCCAGGCGCGCGAGCACGCGCATCACGTTGCCGTCGAGCACGGCCAATGGCTGCCCGAAGGCGAGGGAAGCGATGGCGGCGGTGGCGTACGGCCCGAGACCGGGCAGCGCGGCGAGTTGCGCAGGGTCGGCAGGCAGGCGTCCCCCGAAGTCGCGCACGAGAATCCGGGCGGTCTGGTGGATGTGGCGGGCACGCGAGTAGTAGCCGAGACCTTCCCACAGTTTGAGCACGTCTTGCAGCGGTGCCGCGGCGAGGGCGGCGGGATCGGGAAACCGGGCCAGAAACCGCCGGAAGTAGGGGATCACGGTCTCCACCCGCGTCTGCTGGAGCATCATTTCGGAGATCCAGACGGCATAGGGCTGGCGCGGTTCCGCGCGCCACGGCAACGCGCGCGCGCGGCGCGCAAACCACGGCGGCAAGCGGCTCCGCACCGCCCGGCGCAACGCCTGAACCGTTTGTTGTGAAACGACCGGCATGCGTACATGATGGCATGCCGGGCGATTCAGAACAAGGCGAAGCGGTTGCCGTCGCGCTTGCGGGCGGAGGCGGGGGCCGGGTATGATGCGGACAGTCGATTTTCGAAAGGAACCGCCGCCCCATGACCATCCGCACGCGTTTTGCGCCCAGCCCGACGGGCAACGTCCACATCGGCAACATCCGGGCGGCGATCTACAATTGGCTCTTCTCGCGCCACGCGGGCGGCGAGTTTCTCCTGCGCATCGAGGACACGGATCGCGAGCGCTCGACGCCGGCGGCGGTGCGGACGGTGCTGGATTCCCT
>JAKLIL010000294.1 GCA_022709625.1 Verrucomicrobiota bacterium | reverse complement strand
TGAAGACCGCCGAAAAGAGGCCCAGCAGCGAACCCTCCGGCGCGAAACCGTCGTCGCGGTTCCGGCGGCGCAGGAATTGCAGTTTCCAGCGCAGGCCGAACGGTTCGAGCAACAGGACGGCGAGCAAAAACGCGCCCGCCCCCCACAGGGGTTCGGGTTGGACCAAGCCGGTTTTCAGCGCGCTGGCCAAGGGCGGCGCCAGGATGAAAGCATAGAAGCAGAACGCCAGCGCGACCGCGTGGCCTCCCCATCTGTTTCTTCCGCCAGCCGCGCGCAGGCCACCCCATTCGGTTTGTTCGGCGGCTGCCGGTTGGCCGGATGCGAGGAGGCGGCGCGTTTCTTTCCGGAACGAACCATCCATGGAACCCAATGTACGCCGGCGGGATGCGGCGGCACAACGCGAATCGCGCCTCCGCTGTTGCCAAGCCCCAAACCGCGGGGGTAGAGTGCCGCCATGAATCCCGCTCTCAAGCGCGTCGTGTGGATTCTCAACACGCTTGGTTTCGCATTCTATCTGGTTTGGCTGGCGTCCCTCGATGCCCGGGCCACGTTGCGCTCCCAGGAAGGCATTTTCTTCTACGCGCCCTGCGTGCCGTTCCTGTTCGTCTACATGCTGCTGATCGCACCCAAGCCCGGCCCAAAAGGCAAGCCGTGGTGGCAGAGCGACGAGGATTACGAACGGGAACAGGCGAAGAAACGCCAAGAAGCTGCGGCGGCCAGGAAACCCGCTGTCCCGGCAACCCCTCCGGAGGACCGAACAAAATGACTCCCGAGCGCAAAGTCACCTTCCTGTCCATTTGGATCAACATTGTCCTAACGGGCCTGAAGTTGGCGGCGGGCGTTTTCGGCCGCTCCCAGGCGCTGCTGGCAGACGCCGTGCATTCGCTGTCCGACTTCGCCACCGACATCGCCGTACTGGTCGGCCTGAAATTCACCGCCAAGCCGGTCGACCAGGATCACGCGTACGGCCACGGCAAATACGAAACGATCGTCGCGGCCATCATCGGCCTGGCCCTGGCCTACGTCGGCGTCCGGATCGCCGGCTCGGCGATCCAGCGCATCTTCCATGCCATGCACGGCGATCCACTGCCGATGCCGTCGGTCTACGCCTTCTGGGCGGCCGTCCTGTCGATTGCCGTCAAGGAATGGCTGTACCGCGTCACCATCCGGGTGGCCCGGACCACCGGCAATGCTTCGCTGGTGGCCAACGCCTGGCACCACCGCTCCGATGCCTTCTCCTCCATCGCCACGGCGGCCGGCGTGGGCGCCGCCGCCTTCCTCGGCCACGACTGGCTCATCCTCGATCCCATTGCCGCCCTTTTCGTAAGCGTTTTCCTGTTCAAGATCGCCTGGCGGATCGTCCAGGATCAAGTCGGCTTGCTGACCGACCAAAGCCTGGCCCCGGAATTGTGCGAGGAGATTCTCGCCATGGCCCGCGGCATCCCCGGCATCGCCGAGCCGCACAACCTGCGGACCCGGATGGTCGGCCACATGCCGGTAATCGACCTGCACATTCGCCTGCAGGCCAACCTGCCGTTGCGGGAAGCCCACGACATCGCCACCGCGCTCGAGCGGGCCCTGCGGCAACGCTTCGGAAAAGAAACGATTGCGAATCTCCATCTGGAGCCCTATCCTGCTTGATTCGCCGTAGAAAGGAATCCGCATGGAACAAGGTGCCGCCAAAATCGCCAAGATGCTGGCTTTTGCCATCCTGCTGGGCGTAGCCATCACGGCTTTCAACCCCCACTACCGCCAGGCGTTCCTGGCCATCGCCCGCGGCCAGCCGCAGGACAGCCCGATCTGGAAATCCAATCTGGAGTACTATCCCGACATCGTCCTGCCGGGCCAGCCCACGGCATCCGCCGCCCCGGGCGCCGCGACCGAGCCTGCCGACCAACCCTAACCCCTTGTCGTCATGACCCGCAACAAACTCATTACCTTTTGCTATCTGTTCATCGTCGGCATCGGCGCGGCGATGGTCTTTACGGCCGGGCCGGAAGCCCTGCCCTTCCTGTGGGGCGCCACCGCCGTCCTGGGCCTCGCCACCATCGCCGCCTTTGCGCTCATGTCCGGCCGCCCCCGCGACGCCGAGGCCGAGTTCGCCGCGTTCGGCGCCCCGCCGCCGGACCGCCGGCAAATCGCCCTGTGGATCCTCCTGCTGTTGACCGCCGCGGTCTTCGGCTATACCCGCTACATCGCGATGATCCAGTCGCCCGACGCCCTGCTCGGAACCCTGTCCGTCGCCGCGAACGGCCCCGCCTGGACGCCTCGCCGGCCGATGTCCCAAACCTCGTTCCTGAAGATCAAAACCCTTGCGCCGGTCGGCGACGAGGTCCGGCTCCGTCTCGTGGGCCGCCTCGAGGCCCTGCAACCGGAACTGGACGCCGACGGTGTTCCGGTCCTCGACGCGCAGGGCCGCTGGTCGTTCCGCCAATACAATCTGCCGCAGCGCAGCCAGGAAATCGTCATCCCCGCCGATACCGCCGCGCAGTCGGAATTCCTGATCGACCAGCCCTTCACGCACCTCGACCAGGTCGAGTTGCTCAACCGGCCCGCCGCCGCGCAGCTCGCCGTCCTGCAACCGGAGAACACCGTCGGCCTGTTTGCGCGCACCGGCCGCAACGTCGTGCCGGTCGGCGTGCTGGGCCGCATCAATGCCGACCCCTGGGTCTACTCCTTCAGGACCGTGCTCTCGGTCAAACCCGACTATATCCAGTACCAGCCCGACGGTCCGTATTTGCCGGTGGACCGGCAGAACATCCGGATCACTCTCGATCCGCAAACCCCCGAATACGACCGCTTGGCCCGTTCCGCCGCCTACGGCTACGACGTGTGCGCAACCGGTGAACTGCTGGCCGCCCCCCATTCGTCCAACAAGGCCGGCTTCGACCAAGCCAACTACATGCGCAGCTACAACATCGGCGGCCAGATGCGCCTGCGCGCGCCCCTGCAGGGCCCCGCGCCCATCCGCATCGTCCAGCCGCAGGACGCCGCCGAACCCCGCCAAGGCAACGGGCTC
>JAKLIL010000293.1 GCA_022709625.1 Verrucomicrobiota bacterium | reverse complement strand
GGCGCCGAACGGCTGCACGCCCGTGACGGTCAAGTACAAGAAGACCGGTAGCCTGGGCGGCAGCCAGGTCTACATCCATATCGGCCGCAACGGCTGGCAGGACGTTGTCACCCCGGATCCGGCCATGACCGACTCCGGCGATTACTGGACCTACGTCTACGCCACGCCGACCAACACGACGGCGATCAACGTTTGTTTCAACAACGGCGGCGGCATCTGGGACAACAACGGCGACGCCAACTGGAACATCGCCGTGACCAATTGCGGCGCGGTGGTGCCTCCCATCGATCCCGTGACCATTTCCCCCGCCAATCCCGTCGGCTGCGATCCCATTACCATCACCTACAATCCCGTTGGCCGCGTCCTAGCCTCGGCCAATCCGGTCTACATCCACGTCGGCCGCAACGGCTGGCAGAACGTCATCAACCCCGATCCGGCCATGACCGCCAGCGGCGCGAATTGGACTTATGTCTACACCCCCGCCCCCGGCACCACCAACATCGATCTGGCGTTCAATGCCGTGAGCGGCGGCACGACCAATTGGGACAACAACAATAGCGCGGACTGGCATTTTGCCGTCTCCGGCTGCGCGGCCATTCCGCCGGGACTCTTCATCACCAATCCGCCGGCCAACGTGGCGGTGGGCAACGCCGTGGCGACCTACGACCTCGCCGGCACGGCCGTGGGTCTGGCCGGGCAGTTGCTCTGGTCCAACGCGTTGACCGGCGCGGCGGGCAGCATTCCGGTCGCCGCATCCTGGGCGCTGCCCGGCTTGGCGCTCGGAGTCGGCGCCAACGAATTCACCGTCCGCGGCAGCAATCTGGTGGCCGGCGGGACGACGACCAACGCCTTCGACGCCACGACCAGCGCGGCCTACGCCGGCAACGTTTGGACCAACGGCAGCAACGGCGGCTCGGGATTCGGCCCCTGGGTCTTCACCCATGCGCAGGGCACCGGCTACGCAGGCGGCTTCATCGGCAATCCGACCAACGCCGGCATCGCCGGCATGGGCACCAACGCCTTCGGGTTCTACGCCAATCCCACGAACTCCGGCGCCAACGCCGAAGCCGCGCGCAGCCTTGCCAGCCCCATGGCGGTTGGGGATGTCTTCCAGTTTGTCTGGGGCCTGAACTGGGACAGCAACTATGAAGGCTCCAACCGCGGATTCAACCTGCTGGCCGGAGAAACCGAACTGGTCAACCTCAACATGGCCAACAGCGCCGCGATCACGATCAACGGCGCCCCGATGTTCACCAACTACGGCGCGCAGGCCATGACCTTGAACTTCCAATACGTGACGGCGGGCAGCCTGCGCGTCTGGGCCACCGGCCGCAACGGCGTTGACACCTACGACCAGACGTTGGCCGTGTCCAACGGCGCGCCGTCGGGCATCAAGTTCTACTTCAACGCCACCGACGCCGGAGTGGACGCCCGCCAGATGTACTTCAACAACCTGAAGATCACCAGCGGCGGCATGGGCGCGGACTTCTATGCCGATTCCATCGTGGTGACCCGTGCCGGCGGCGGCCCCGCCATCCCGCCCATCACCTTCGAGGCCGGGGCCGGCTTCTGGTTCGACCTGCCGGGCAGCTATTCCTTGATTCGCGTGGAAGGCGCCACCGACTTGGTCGGACAAAACTGGAACTGGGCGACCCTGGCGGCCGGCCTGGATTACAGCGTGACCGGCAACCGGATAACGATCCTCACGGGCGGGGCCGAAAAGCGTCTGATCCGGATTTGGCTCGGCTCCGCACCTCCCTGATCCGCCGCCCGCGACCGCCTCCGGCCCAAACAGAAGCCCCTGGTCCGCTTGCGCGCCCAGGGGCTTCGAAATTTTGGATGGGAGCCGCGCTCAGATCGGCGGCTTGGTTTTTGGCAGGCCACGGCCGCGGTCGCCGGCCTTCCACTTGCCGGCGGCCTTCATGACTTCGATGCGCTCAAAGCGCTTCAGGACGTTGCGGCGCGTCGCCACCTTGCTGGCCGACTTCAAACTGCGATGCATGGACATGGGTCGTTCTCCGTTTCGGGAATCTGCGGTTTCTCAATGAGTGAGTCGCGTTCTTGTACCATTTTGGGGCCCATTGTCAACGCCGGCTTTCGGCGGCGTAGAGGCCGATATGGTCGCGGACCATCTGGTCGTAGGAATAGTTTTGCTCGAGGATGTCGCGGGCGCGTTGGCCGATTCGGCGCGCGTGCTCCGGCGCGATCAGATAGGCCTGCATGGCGGCGGCCAAGGCGCGCGCGCTGCGCCGCGGCACCAGGGTTCCGTTTTCGCCGTCGCGGATCAGTTCGGGCAGGCCCCCCGCCCGCGTGGCGATGGTCGGCCGCAGCCAGGCCATCGCTTCCATCACGCTCATGGGCTGGTTTTCCACCCGCGAGCACTGCACCAGCACGTGCGTCTGGCGGAAGAAGTCCCGCGCTTCCATGCGGCCAGCCACGACCACGCGGTCGGCCAATCCCTGCCGGGCGATCTGCCTCCGCAGCGCGGTGCCCAAGGGCCCTTCGCCCGCGATCAGGATCCGCCATGCCTGCGGCGAGTTGTCCATGTCCCGGGCCAGGCGCGCCGCCGCCCGCACCAACAAGCCGTGGTTCTTCTCGAAACTCAACCGCCCCAGCATGCCGAAGGTGAACGGCGCGTCGGGCGCGACCCACAACGCTTCCGCCTCGGCCCGCGCCGCCAGGGCTCCCGCCCGGACGCCCGTGGGGATCTGCGCCAACTGGAGCGGACCCAACCCGTGCCGACGCAAATACCGTTCATAGAACCGGCTCAGGACGACGACGCGGGAAAAGCGGCGCAAGGCGCGCACGTTCAACGCCTGGAAGAAACATTCCTTCGGCTGCCAGCGGAATAGCCAGCCGTGCACCGTGCTGACGACCGGAAAGAGACGCCCCCACCGGGAAGCGAGACCCGCATGCCAATCCGCCTTGTATCCGGTGGAGTGCAGCACGTCGGCCCGTTCGCGTTCCATGTATTCGCGGATCTGCCGGATGGCCGCGCGAGAAAACCGGCCGGCCACGGAAACTTCCACGATCGGCAGCATCCG
>JAKLIL010000292.1 GCA_022709625.1 Verrucomicrobiota bacterium | reverse complement strand
CGGGATGCCGTCGATTTGCCGCCGGGAGGGCGCGGGTGGAGGAGGGAAGCGCGCGCCGTCGAGCGTCCAGCCGGCGAAGGCGAGGGGCACATTGTTAAAGGTATGGCTTTCGGGGGCGGTCCAACTGGCGGCGAGGGTGTCCCGCGCCTGCCAGGCAACGCCTCCAATGGCGCCGTAGGGTGTCGAGGTGTGCATCAACGCGACCTGATCCTGCCAGAGCCAGACCAGGCTGGAATCGCGCGCAATCGTGAAATCGACAATGTACAGCGCGCCCGTGGCCGGCACGGAACCGGCGCCTTGCCAGCCGATGCAGGCCGTGCGCCAGCCGTTCGTGCCTTCCCGGGAATAGATGGCGCGGGCTTGCACGGCCAGATTCGCCGCAAAGACGTGCGAACCGTAGCCCGGATCAGCCGCGAGAAGATTCGTTGGCAGGCCCGAAATGGCCAGAGTCACGGGGGGGGTGACATCAAACATGTTCAGTTGCGCGGGTGCGCCGGCGGGATGGTAGGCGGGCAGTTCGGGCGGGCCGGCGGAAATGAAGTACCAGATGCGCGTGCCCACGGGATGCGCCGGGAGGTAGGCCGTGAAACGGGTCCCGTTGGTGGTAGCCATGGCCACGGACGAGAATCCGCCGGTGCTGCCGGAAGAAATCCATACAAGCCGGACCGTGGCGGGATCGAAAGAACCCGCCGACGTCACGTCGGCCGACACGAAGTAATCCGCATTGGTGACAAACGTGTTGCGCAAAGGCTCGTGTTCGATTTTCAAGGGCATTTGGATCGCGCCGCGCAAATAGAGCGCATAGGGTTGCGCGCCCTCGGGGACGTTGCGGGCGGACACAACGAGCATCCAGCGGCCCGTGGCGGCGTCGGCGACGTCGATGCCTTCCAGGTTGTTGAGGCCATCGGCGCCGGCCAATCCGTTGGGGTAGTGCGCCTGGCCCGCGGGATCCACGAGGGTCAAATCGAGATCGTTCACGAGGTTGACGGAGGCGGAGAGCGCCGACGGAAAGTCGCTGTAGGCCATGGCGACGGTCAACGGGGCGTTGCTGAGCACGAGGAACCGCACGACGTTGCTCTCGCCCGTGGCCAGCGCGGCGGCGCCTTCCGTCAAAACCGCCGCGAGGCCGTTCGTCGGAAACAGCGTGGCGCCGACGTCGATCTGGCCCCAGCCTTCTACGGAATTGGGGCGCGGCGGCAGGGGGATTTCGCGATACGAATCTACACCGTACTGGCCGGGGCTCAGCGAACGGGCGCCGCCGGCCAGCGCCGCCTTGAGCAGCGCGGCGGAGGGCGCCGCCAGGCCAACCTCTTCCACGCAGTATTGGCGCACGAGCGTCGCGGCGCCGGCCGCCAGCGGGGTCGCCATGCTGGTGCCGCCCAGAAAGCAATAGTTGGTGTTGCCGGCCAGCACGCCCCAGCCAACGTCGGACGACGCGCGCGAACGGCAGGACACGATGTCGGTGCCGGGCGCGACGATGTCGGGCTTGGTCCGGCCGTCCACGGTCGGGCCGCGCGAGGAGTAGGCCGCCATGCCCTGCGGAGCGCCGTTGGGGCTGGACGAGACAAGATCGATGGAAATAGGCGCGGTGCGGAAATCGGTGTACCACGCGCTGCCGTAGACGGACGCCGTTTTGCCCCCGCTGCCGGCGGGCCGGCCGCTCTCGGACGCGCCGACGGCCAGCACGTTCTTGGCGGAGGCCGGCGCATCGAGCGACGCGGCGTCCACGACGCCGTTGCGGTTGAGATCGGTGCCTTCGTTGCCGGCCGCGTAGGCGACGAGCATGTCGGGATGGTCCCATACAAATTCGTCGGTGGTCATCGCGTCGGAATTGTATTCGCCTTCGACGGCGCTGCCCCAGCTGTCGGAATGGATGCGGGCGCCGAACTCGTCGTACGGCGGCCGGTAGAGGTCGTTGAGGTCGTCGGGGGTGGCCAGCGTTTGGGAGGCCGTCATGAACGATTGAAACACGAATTGCGCCGCCGGCGCGGCGCCGCGGTATTGACCGTCCGAGGCGGCGCCGGAGCCGAGCAGGGAACCCGCGACGTGGGTGCCATGGTAGTAGGTGTCGCTCCAGTTCGTGAGCCGGCCGATGTCGTACACGTGCAGCAGGCGCCCGGCGAAATCGGGGTGGAGCGTGGCGTAGTCGCCGGTGTCCAGGCCCGTGTCGGCAAACGCCACGATTTGGCCGGTTCCGTCGAGGCCATGCGCTTCGCGAACGGGTTGGATATTCAAGCGGTTTGCGGCCAGAGCCACGTCGTTGAGCGGGCGGGGCGGTTCGTGCAACTCGACCCACTGGACTTCCGGCATCTGCGCCGTTTGGACGGCGTTGCGCGCCGCAAGAACGGCGCGGACCAGCCCCCAGCGCCGGCCTGGCGAAGCGCGGATGTCGGTGGCGCCGATCTTGGCCAAATCCGCGGCAAGGGTCCGGGCCTCCTCCGGCGCGAAGGTTTGGATGGTGACGGGAATCGGCAACTCGGGTTCTTGTCGCGCCATGGCCGCCAGCAGGGGCTGGAGTTTGTAGGCCGGACGATATTCGCCGGACCAAATCACGCCGGGAATCTGGGCAATGCGGGCGAGCGCTTCTTTGGGCGCTTCCAGCAAAAAGGCATTGTCGGGCAAGTAGGCGCGGATGGTGGCGGCGGAATTTTCCAGCGCGGTCCGCCATTCCGGCCGGATGGGTCCGTCGAACAGGACCATCCAAGGGTAGCCTCGGGCCGAGGGTCGGTCGTGGGCGAACGGGGCGGCGGCATCCGCGTGCCCGGGATGAATCGTGGCCGTGCGCAGGCGGATGGCCGGAGCGTTCGACGTGGCGGGAACCGGCGTCTCCGCCAAGTCTTGGCGTATTTTCCGGATCGCCGGCAGCGCCTGCCGATAGGCCTCGTCCCGTTGGGGGCCCGCGGGGGCGGGGGCAGGGCGGGAACGTGGCCAAAGCCAAATCGCCACGCCCAACAACAGCAACCCGGAAATCCAAGCCAGACGGATGGCAGGGGGCAATTTCATTGCGCGTTGGATAAAACTACCACACGCCCATTGGAAAACCAAGG
>JAKLIL010000291.1 GCA_022709625.1 Verrucomicrobiota bacterium | reverse complement strand
CTCCATGGAATCGACCGTGCCGGGAACCCGCCACTCGCCGTAGAAGATTCTCAAAGGCTGCTGGCGGCGGCTTTGATAGCGGGAATTGCGCCCCCAATTCGAGGCGACAATGTCGAGCCGGCCGTCGCCGTCGAAGTCGCCTGTGGCGACGCCGTTCCACCAGCCGGTCAGTTGGCTGAAAGCGAGAGGCTGCGCGGGGAGAAAGGCGGGTTTGGGATCGAGCGAAAGAGGCGGCTCCCAGGGGGTGAGCGCGCCGTGATCGTTGCGAAAAAGGCGCACCGGTCCCCACTCGCAAGCCAGGATCAAATCAGGAAAACCGTCGCCGTCCAGATCGCTGAAGACGGCCCCGCTGACAAGGCCAGTCTGGCCGAGGCGGCGGTCGTTTTCCGCGTCGGGCGCCCATTGTCCGCCGGAGTTGCGGAATATTCGCGAGCCCGTCGGCGCGGGGTATTTGCCCGGAACCACGCGCCCGCCAACGAAGAGGTCAAGGTCGCCGTCCGCATCCACATCGGCCATGGCCAGCGGGCCCACCGCCGTCTCCCAGCCGGGGAAGTTGTCCTCGACCGTGCCCTTCAAGGGATGGAATAGGCGCACGCAGCTCCCCTGGGGTGAGCCGTCCTCGTAATTGGAAGAGCCGGCCAGCAGGACGGTCTGTCCATCTGGCCGCCGCCATGGCAGAAGAGTTGTCTGGTCGCGAGTCGCGACCTGGTCGAGAGCCGCTCCGGCCTGCCGCGTGAAGCCGCCCTGGCCGTCGTTTCGGAAGACAGCCAGGGTTCCGCCGACGCCGCTGCCGATGGCGAGGTCGTCACGGCCATCGCCATCGAAATCGGCCCAGCAGACGCCAGGGGTAAACTGGCTCAGCCGCCGCGCCATGAGGGGCTGCTGCTCGAAATCGTTGAAACCCGTGTCCGCATTGGTATGCCGGAGAAGATGGCTCACTTCGACAAACAAAGGGTTCGGCGCAGGGGGGGCGGGGGGGGCGGCAGGGCCAGCGCCGGCCTCGTCGATCTCATAGACGCGGTTGGGACGGGCGTCCCGAATCGCGCTGACGGCGCCGCTGCGCCAGGTCACCTCGAGGCTCAGCGCCTCAGTCTTGCCCGCGGCGAAGGTTCGCAGGGTGTCGTCGGAGGACATGTAGCGGCCGCCGCACTCGATGACCTGGCTCTGGGAAACCGGGCCGCCGGAGACGCGGATGCGCGCCCCGATGCCGCGCGTGTTCGGCGGGCGGCCCTTGAGCCGCACCGCCACGCGGGGGGCGGCGCTGTCGTTGCGGAAGAGGCCCGCGGCGTCGTTGAGGCGATTCACGATCACGTCCTGGTCACCGTCATTGTCCAGGTCTGCCAGGCAGAGTCCCTGGGAGATGCCCACGTAATCGAAGCCCCACTCGTGCGACCGGTCCTCGAAAGTCAGGTCTGCGCGGTTGCGGAAGGCCAGCGTCTGGAGGGGCAGCGGCGGATAGAACTGCTTCTTCAGCGCCCGGTGCTCTTCGTCCGTCAAGCGGCGGCTGCGGCGGTGGGCGAGAATCTGGTTGACCGCGTCGGCGTCCAATGAATCGCGGTTGTGCCCTGCTGTGATAAGCGCGTCCTCGAAACCGTCCAGGTCCACGTCCAAGAAGGCGGGCATCCAGGACCATTCGCTGGAGTCGAGCCCGCTGAGCAGGCCGATTTCGGCATAGCTGCCGTCGCCGCGATTGAGCAAGAGGGCGTTCCTCATGTACTGCGGCCGGCAATCGATCAGGCCCACTGGCAGCAGCACGGGCATGACCCCCACCACCTGCGTCTTGCGCCGCGCCTGCTCCCGGCTCAGCATATCGACCACAAAGAAGTCGTCGTGTCCGTCGCGATCGATGTCGGCAAAGTCCACTCCCATCGAAAAACGCGGGGTGTGGCGCACTGCCAGGCTGGACAGTGCCCGGAAACGGCCCCGTCCATCGTTGATGAAAATCAAATCCGGCGGGAACAAGTCGCTGCAGACGTAGAGATCGGGAACGCTGTCGCCGTTCAGATCCCGGAACCGGACGGAAAATCCGAAATTGTAGGGCGGCTGGGTTAGCGGCCGCCCGGCTTCGTCCTGGAACGCGCCGTCGGTCCATGAAACGGGCGTGAAACGGGCGCGGCCGTCGTTCAAGTAGAGAATATCGGGCTCGCCCCGCTCTCGCACGGTGCGGGTTTCGTCCACAAAATAGCGGTTAGTCAACTCGGGCGATGCCAACGGCACACCGTCGATGGCCGTGAGCACGATGCGACCACCCACGGTCTTGCTCTCGAATCGGGCGTTGGGCCGGTCCTCGATCTTGCTGGTGGCATAGTTGGCCACGTAAAGATCGAGAGTGCCATTGCCGTCGATGTCAGCCAGCGCCATCGAGGTAGCCCCGAATCTCCGCACCAGCCCGCAATCGGCAGCCTCGCGGAAATGTCCCCGCCCGTCGTTCAGAAAGAGGCGGGTTCCGCCCCCCCGCGAGTTGACGAGGATGTCCGCATCGCCATCCCCATCCACATCGGCGAAGGCGGCGCCCCGGGAACTTTGGCCCGGACAGGCCACCCCCGCCGAGGCAGTGATGTCCTCGAATTGCCATCCGCCCAGGTTGCGATAAAGGGCATTGCTGCCATCGACGCCGCAGAAATAGACGTCACACCACCCGTCGCCATCCACATCGCCGGCCGCCACGCCGGAACCGTCACTCAGAAGAGAGTTCTGCAGGGACCTGGCATCGAGAAGCACGTTGGTGAACCGAATGCCGGTGGCGTACGATGTCAGGGCGGTGAAGCCGGTTTTCCCCGGAGACGCCGGCGCCACCTCGGCAAAGCGCGCGCCCGGAACCTCCTGCCAGGCCGGCGGCGGGGCGGACAGCGCGGACGGGCAGAGGTTCCACGCGACCCACAGTCCGGTTAACGGACCGCAGGTTGTCGCCGCCAGTCGGGTTATGGTCGCTGGACGCATGCGTTGACCAACCGTGCTGAGTGCGCCGCACGTTGACCTAATCAGGTTCGTTTTTCAAGCGGACATTCTCACCCGAATCCGCGCTGAACGGCATGGGGCGGAAGCAGA
>JAKLIL010000290.1 GCA_022709625.1 Verrucomicrobiota bacterium | reverse complement strand
GCCAGATCCATGGCCGCCAGCACCTCGCGGCGGAAGCACTTGAACCCCCCCGTCGGATCGGTGAACGGCATGCCCGTGATCAGACGCACGTAGAGTGCCGCGCCCGTACTGAGGATCAGCCGGTTCAGCGGCCAGTTGATGACGCGGATGCCGCCCACGTAGCGCGAACCCAGCACCAGATCGGCGTTTTGCGCCGCCACGCGCAATTGCGGCACCGCCTTGGGATCGTGCGAAAAATCGGCGTCCATCTCCATGATGAACCGGTACTCCGGCCGTTCCAGCGCCCAGTGGAAACCCGCGACGTACGCCCGACCCAGACCTTGCTTCTGCGGCCGGTGCAGGACGTGGATCCGCGGTTCGGCGGCGGCCAGTTCATCCGCCAGCCGGCCGGTGCCGTCGGGGGAATTGTCGTCCACGAAAAGCAACTCGGCTTCGGGACAGGCCGCGAGCACCGCGCGTGCCAAGGGCGCCGCGTTTTCCTTCTCGTTGTAGGTCGGCACGATGACGAGCGTGTCGCTCATGGTGCGGGCATCCTACTCCGCCGCGGCCGCGCCGGACAATCCCAATTCCAGGGCCAGCACGGTTTGGCCGTCCCGCCGCGACAAGCGCCCCTGCGCCACCCCCGCCAGATTCGAGGACGCGTCGATCCAGGACTTGACCTCTTCCAGGCGCTCGCGGTCGGCCCGCGTATAGCCGCTGTTGGGCGCCAACTGCGCCAGCTTGGCGTAGCCGACCGCGCTTTGGGCAACCCGCTGGCTGCGCTCCAGGTCCAGCCACGCCGCCGCGGCGGTGGGTTGCGCCAAATCCCGCGCCCACGCGGGCGTATGCGCCGCGCGGCGCCCCTCGGCCGCGGCCTGGGCCAATTTCTGCAGCGCCGCCAGATTGCTCGCGGCCAGCAGCCAGCCGTCGAGAATCGCGTAGGCGGGCCGGTTCGCCAGCGACAGATCGTCCACCCATTCGTCCCCGCCCGCGCTGGCCAGGACGTAGATCGTGAACGGCGGCACGGAAACCGGTTGCAGGATAAACGCACCCCGGTAGCGCGCATTGCTGGCATCCAAGACCCGTTGGATGGCGGCGGCCGTTTCCCCCGCATTCGGCGCGGGCGTCGCCAGCAGCAGCGTCGGCACGCGGAATCCCGCCAGCCCGAGTTTGCGGATGGCGCCCCACGCCAGGCGCCCGCCCATGTCGCCATCCATGGCGACGGCCACCAACCGGTCGGCCGTCGCCACGTCCAAAACCATCCGCAGCGCGTGGCGCACGTCGGGCAGCAAATCCAGTTGCGTCAGCAGCGCGAGCAGGGCTGGTCGCGACACGGCGGCGGCCACGCAGGGCGCATCGCCCAGCAAGCGCGCCAAGCCATCCGGATCCACGGACGAGGCGCGCTCCTTCGGCACCATCGCCAACCCTGCCGTGGCGGCGGACAGCGCCAGCGCGTCCGCGCGAAACGTGGGCACCTCCACGACGACTCCCGGAAAGTCGGCCGCGGCGAATTCGCTGTCGTCGCGAATCCAGAAGCGATCGGGCACGGAGCGGTCGTCCCCGCCCGCGAAATTTGCGAAAGCCGGCTCCGCGTCGATGAGGCGGGGCAAGTTCCCGTCGTAGGCTGCCAGCGCCTCCGCGATCGCCATGCGGTTTTCGGACAGGCACGCCATGATCACGCCTTCGCCGAAAGCGATAACGAGCCGCTGGCCCGGCGCGAGATCCCGCGCCTTGACCTCCCACACCGACCGCCCGGGAAACTCCTTCATCCGCACGAAGCCCGGCAAACGGAAAAGAATCAGTTGCCAGCGCAGTTTCTGGCTTTCCCCACCCAGATGGCTGACCGCCATCCAGGCCGGCGCGCCGCCGACGCGCCCCGGCAGAAAAGCCACCGTGCCTTCCCGGCCCGCCAGTTTCCGGAACCAGCGCTGCGATTCGGGATCCGTCGCCAATCGCGCTGCGGCGGCGGGGTCGAGTCCAATGGTTCTGATCACCGCTTGCGCCAGCGGATTGCCCTGCCATTCGCCCCAGCGATCCGGCAGGACGAGATGGCGGCCGACCAGGGAAGCCGTTGCCGGTATGGGGCGGTAGATCGCCATGGGATCGTACGGGACGTAGCCCGCCCACCAGGTCGCCGCCGCGATCGCGGCCGCCAGCAGGGCCAGCGTCAGCAGACGCTTCGGACGGAACAAACGCGCGCCCATGGGAACCGGCCGGCCCTAGCCCGGCTTATTCCCCGCCTCGGGCGGCGAAGCGGGCGGCGGTTCCGCCGGCTTTTCGTTCAGCGTCTCGACGTAGTTCAGTTTCAGTTCCGCCAGCACGCTTTTCAGCAGCTTGGCTTCGGCCTCGGACAAGTTGCCCTGCGTCTTGGTGGCGAGCATGTCGAGCATGTCGATCGTCGCCTGCGCGGCGTTCAGATCCTTTTCGATCTTGCGCGTCAGGGGATTCAGGGTTTTGCCCAGATGCTGCATTGCGGCGGCCGCCAGCGATATCACCAAGCCCTGGAACATGTCGCCATTCTGTTTTTCGTCGCTCATTTGCTTTGCTCCTGTGCCAGGTCCGGCGTTCTTATCCCATGCCGCCGGCCGATTCAATCCGTTTTCACGGGACATGGTCCGCCGCCGACCGCCCCATGGCCAACCGGGCCGGGCGCTGGCCCGGCCCGGAACGGATCCTCAACCCGGCGGGTCAGTTTGCGGGCGCCGGTTCCTCCGCGGCCGCGGCAGGCGCCGCTTCATCTTCGGCCGGCGCTTCGGCGGCCGGCGGAGGCAGGACAGGGGCGCGAACTTCGGTCCGTACCGGGCGATAGCGCTCCGCGCGCCAATATTTGCGGACCACGGGGCCATCCGGCGGAATGCTCTTGAAAACGCCCTGGATCTTGAAACGGTAGAACATATCCATGGTGTCTTTGGCGGCCAGGAGTTGGTCGTACGTTTCGCGGGGAATGTCGCGGTAGGTCAGCGTCTGGCC
The DNA here is from genome assembly GCA_022709625.1 of Verrucomicrobiota bacterium. Lineage (GTDB taxonomy): Bacteria > Verrucomicrobiota > Kiritimatiellia > CAIQIC01 > Lenti-01 > Lenti-01. The sequence goes on along the minus strand of JAKLIL010000290.1, from coordinate 103 downwards.
ATCCTGGAGGTTGAAGAACAACGTTTGTTTTTCCGGCGAATAGCGCATGAGCGAGAACATCTCCGAGGTCCCGACGATCTGCGTATCGCCTTCGGCTTCGGGC
>JAKLIL010000029.1 GCA_022709625.1 Verrucomicrobiota bacterium | reverse complement strand
CAGCGGCTTGCTGTCGGTCACGATGCCCATGATCCGCTTGCGCGCCGCCTGCGGGTCGCCGAAAATGTCGATGGTGTTGCCGTAGCTCTTCGACATCTTCTGGCCGTCGAGCCCCGGCACCACCGCCACGTCCTCCGCAATTTGCGGTGCGGGAATCGTGAAGACCTCGCCGAACGCGTGGTTGAACTTGATGGCGATGTCGCGCGTCACTTCGACGTGCTGCTTCTGGTCCTTGCCCACCGGCACCACGTTCGACTGCACGATCAGGATGTCCGCCGCCATCAGCACCGGATACGCCAGCAACCCGTGGTTGGGGGCGATGCCTTTCGCCAGTTTGTCCTTGTACGAATGGCAGCGCTCCAGCAGCCCCAGCGGGGTCACGTTGGAAAGCAGCCAGGCCAGCTCGTGCACCTCCGGCAAATCGCTCTGGCGGTAGAACGCCGTCCGCGCCGGATCCAGCCCGCACGCCAGAAAGTCCAGCGCCACGTCCCAGGTGCCCTGCCGCATGGCCGCCGCGTCCGCCACCGTCGTCAACGCATGGTAATTGGCGATGAACAGGTACGCGTCGCCCTGTTCCTGCAGTTGCAGGGCCGGCCGCATCATCCCGAAATAATTTCCGATGTGCAGCTTGCCCGACGGCTGGATGCCCGACAAAATTCTCATCACGCTTCTCTTCCTGCAAAAACAACGCGCGCATCCTACCGCCCCCCCTCCCCCGCGCAAAGCCAAAAGAAACCTTCCTTGGCCGTTGGCGGTATTGGCATGACGGCCCGCGATCGTTGTGTCCGCGCCCTTGGAATCCGGCGCTGTTTGCGCACTCCGGGCTCGATTCAAAGGCGAGGCCGGAACCCTCGTTTCCCCGCGTTACGGGACGTTGCCAAGGCCCTCGGCAATTTTAGGGGCCTGCTTGGGCAGATGATCGCGATGGGTCAAAATGGCATTCAACATGCCGCCGACGCCATCCCTGGACCATCCTTGCGTGCTGCCCGTCGCAAGCAGTTGGCCATCGGCCGTGCGAACGACCCAATAGGACAGAACCGCATCGGGAAGTTCCGCGGTGGCATCGGTAAACGGAATGGACATTTGTCTCCCCGTTTTGTCCCTGTCCACCTCATGGCACAAGGCAAGCAGAACATCGGCCTGGGGGGCAAGCGTCTTGGCAACGGATTCGGCCGTCTCCATGTCCATGCCGCCGCCGCCGGAATGCATGAGAGCGCGGACGGCCATCGTCCGAATTTCACTCGTGGCCAGCCGTTCCCCCAACCGGCGGGTCGATTCCGGATCCAAATGGGGTTGCCCTTGGGTCAAGGCCACGCAGTAGATCCCCACTGTCTTGCCTTCGAAGGCGTCGCGCACCGACACCGGTTTCAATTGGGCGAACAACTCGTCCGCGCGGGCCCGCCACCGGGAATCGGCGGTGCTGCGCCGCACGTCTTCGATCCACTGCCGGGCTTTCAGTCCCCGGTCCTGGTGTAGATAAAGTTCGGCCAGCGCCAGCTTGACTTCCTCGGCGTCGAACGGCACGCGCAATCCGGAATCGTACCGGCCGAGGATGGCCTTCATCCCGCGCTCGGCTTCCCCGTATTGCCGGCGGTGGGCAAACGACTGGGCTTCCCCCCATGCCTCCGCCAGCTTGCGTCCCCGGTCGAGACGCGTGCGGATCTGCTCGTATTCCGCCACCGGATAGCGGCCCTCCAGCCACACGTAGTAGGTTCCCGGCACTTGGCCTTCCCGGTCGGCAAAGGCGGTGTCGTAGGCTTGGAACCAGACGTCGTCGCGCGCCGCCGCCGGCCCGAGGTTTGCCGATACGTATTCCGCCAGTTTCTCCTTCAGTATTTCCCGGGCCTGTTGCCGCGCCGCTTCATGGGAATAGGGACTCTGGCCTTCCGCAATGAAATACAGATGCTGGCGATCATGCCGGTGGGGATCCGTCCACCAGCTGGGCAATTGCGACTCGCGGGTGGAAACGCACCCCCCCCCGCCCAGCGCCCAGGCAACCAGCCCCAGCGCAAACGCGGCCCGCCGGCATGCCGCGCGGCCGTTCACGGATCGCCCTTGTCCTGGCGGGCGGCAACGATGCCTTTCAGCAACGTGCGCTTATACTCCGCAATCGCCTTGGCGTTCTTGGCGCTGTCGGCCGTGTTCTCGCAAAATCCGACGATGTCGGCCGTGATGCGACCATAGGGCGAGATGGCAATGGTGCGCGGGATGATCACATCCTTGGCTCCGTTCAAGAGGCCGAATTTTTTGGCCGCCATTCGATACGGGTCGAGGAGGACCTCGGCATCCAGGTCCAACCCTTGCTCGACAAGATATTGCCGCAATTTCTCCTTTTGGCTCAACGGATCCAGGCTAACCACAAAACACCGTATCGGCACTCCGGAACTCTTCGTCCGTTCGATTGCGGCCCGGAGCAGATCCCGAAATACGGGAAGTTCTCTTCGGCACGGCGCGCATGCAAGACTCATGAAGTTTAGAACCACGACCGACCGGGGTTCGCGGGGTTTTTCCTGGCCCGGATAGTACAGCTTGGCCAAATCCAAATACTGGTTTCCCTGGAATGTCGGCAAGATATGGGAAGGGGCCAGGGTTCCCACCAGATTGGACTGCGCCCAAACGGCCCCGATCCCGGCCCAGACCGTCAACAACAACGCCAGCGCTCGTTTCATATCTACCTCCGCCTATATACTAGTGTCTCCAGCCCATGATGCAATACCCGAAGGGCCCACGCGGGCAACTGCCGTCGGCTCGACGCTCCCGGCCGTCTCGGGCGGCAGGCGCGCCAAATTGCGCCTCTCGCGACACAAGGTCGCGGGAGAGACATGCCTGACGGTGGCATTCCCTAGAGCATTTCCGGTTTTGTAGCCATCTCCGTCGAACCTGAAAACGGGTGGGTTGTAGGCCCGCCCTCCGTGGCGAGCGCGAGTCACGCCGGACGCAGAGGTCCGGCCTAAAAAACGAACCGCATGATGTCGAACGGATTCCAGATTTTGTAGGCCACCCCTCCGCGGGTGGCGGTTCCCGTGCAAATGCACCGAATCGCAGATGCGCCCAAGTGCCGGATTTTCAGGGGAATGGCCTTGTTTCGCCTCGAATTTCAGGCATAGTAGGCAATCCATCATATGAATACTTCGGGAATCCATTACGGTTTGGTCTTATTGTCTATTTCCACGCTGCTGGCGTTGTCCGGCTTGGACGCGCGGGGGCAAGCCCCGTCCCCGGACCGGCCGACTTGCGCCATCTTGACCTTCCAAGCCGGTGCCGGCGTGTCGAGCCCCGAGGCCGACATGCTCAGCGACCGGTTCGCCATCGAATTCGACAAGCTGGGCCAATACAAGCTCATCGCCCGCGTCCGGATGAAAGACCTGTTGGCCGTGCAGGCGTTCTCGACCTCGAAAGCCTGCGCGGCGAGCGAGTGCGCCGTGGAGGCCGGCCAGATGCTGGGGGTCCGCTACATGGTCTACGGCAGCATCGGCAAAATCGGCGAAATCTATTCGATCAACAGTTTCATGGTGGACGTCGAAACCGGCGCGCAGGTCCGCAGCGCGACCACCGATCTGCGTTGCCGCATCGAAGAAGCCCTGACGGTGCTGATGGCCGCCAATGCCCACGGACTGGCGGGGCTGGAGCTGCCGCCCGCCCTGGCGGCGAAACTGACGGACGCCTTCTTCAACGTTTCCGCATCCCCGGCCAATGCCAGAGTGGAATTGGACGGGACGGCGATTGTTCCGGGCATTGTGGCGGTCTCCCCCGATGAATTCCACACAATTTCCGTCTCCCTGCCCGGCTACCAGTCCGCCACCATCCGGCGCCGTACCGCCCCGGGGTCTACGCTGGACGTCGACGTGCGCCTGGAACCGGAATACCGCCCGCCCGCCGCTCAACCTTGGCCGCCCCAACGCCCCGCTCCGGAACCACCGCCCAGAAAGACCCGGGACATCTACGTCAGCCCCCGCGTGGGCCTGTCCATGTCCTCGGGATTGGCCGGACTGGAAATACAAATCAAGAATATCGCCGTCAGCGCGGGCGTGTTGCCGGGGGGCCCCGCACTTGGCGCACGGATCTATTTCACGCAAGACAAGAGTTCCTGGTTTATCGGGGTATGCGGATACTCCGTTGAGGAAGCCGAACAAGATGACGAAACAAGCGTTACGGACAATGCCGTCGGCGCGCTTCTCGGCTATCGCTGGCGCTCTCCGGGCGGCTGGGAATTGAGTCTCGGGCTGGGCGTTGGATCTTTAGCTTACACCGAAGAGGAAGACGCCGAGGAAGCCGAATCCGAGGTTATGCCCATGATCGACCTTGCGATCGGATATGCGCTGTAAGGACACGGCCTTGATTCGACAAGAAACAGCCATGCGCCAAATCCGCATCGCGCTGATTTCTCTTCTGGCCGCTGGCACCGCCACGGCCCAAACCACAACGCTCGACCGGCCCCGGCCGCCCGTCGGACACCGCCCGCCGACCGCGGCGATCTGACGCCTGACCCCGCTGGCCGTTCCCGCCGCCTCCGCCGAAGTGCTCACGTAAACCCTCCGTGCACAGATAGGCCGCAGCGGGTGGTTCCAGATGGATGTCCGCGAGGACATGGACAAGCTCCTCGCCGAAATCCAAGCCAGCCTCGGCGAGGCCTGCGCCAGCGCCCAATGCGCCGTCGAGTTCGGCAAACCATCGTCCGCCGCAAAGATGATCATCGGCACCATCGGCCAACTGGGCGCGGCCTATTCCATGACGCTCAAGCTCGTGGACGTCGAATCCGGCGCCGCCGACGCCACCGTCGAAGAACACGCCCGCGGCAGCGCGGACGATATCTTCAACCTGGTCGATTTGTGCGGAGCCCGGCTGATCGATGAATATGCGGTCCTCCAGCTTCGCCGGCTGGGCCTGCCTCCACCGCGGCACGTCGACCGCGCCAGTTACTATCCCGTCCTGCGGCCGAAGCAACTGCATCGATGCCGGCGGTATTGGCACAGGCCGGATCTTCATCCTGCCTGGCGCCGGAGCAGGCCGCGGGGCCGGCGATTCGGCCGGACGATTCCAGCTTCCCAAGGCGGCAAAACCGGGCCGACCGGAATTTCGTTCTGCGGGCGCGCTTTGGCTTATCCACCTTTACGGAATTGAGCGGACTTGAAGCGCAATTCGGCCATCTGGCCTTGACGGCGGGCGCGACGCCCTTGCTGGACGACAATCCGGGGGTGTTGGCCGGCATAATATGTTTTTTATGCCGAAGGGGAATTCCTTCTTCCTTGGATTGGGGAAAGGCCATGGCAAGGAATTGATCAACGAGGATGACTTGGCCGCCTTGCCGGAAGCCGCAGCAGGCCATCGCTGGCGGTGGGACAACGGCTGGGATTTTTCGCCGAGCCTCGGTCTTGCCCTGCATAGCAACGAGGACGATCCCGAGCTGAAGGACTCCGAAGAGGATGTGAATGCGGAATATGTCGCGTTTCCGCTGTCCAATCTTTCCTCTGGCGATGCTTTTGGGGGAGTGGCCGGGAAAACGGCAACCGGACCCGGCCAACCATAGGAACCCCAATCCTGCGTCCACTGGGTGCGGATGTTGTTTCAGTCCAACCGCAGGGGCTGATTCTTTGTAGCCTGAAGTGGCGCATCGGGAGCCGCTGGGGCTGCAGGATGTCCCTCGTCCGCGCGCGGTTGACAAGGATGGACTGTCCCAACTGGTCGAATTCGAGGGCGAACCGGTTGCTCGGCATTTCCGCGTCCACCGCGGCAATCTCCCCGTGGACCTCGAACGCGAGCACTGCGCAGGCGGATTTGTGGACGGCCTCGGCAAGCGCACCGGAGGCAAAGACCCGCGTCGGACGCGCGCCAACAAGCCGCAGTTCCATCCCGGCCCGTCGCCTGCCTGCCGCTATGAATCGCTCCTGTCAGCCAGACGATTCAAGGGATAGATCCGACGGGTTTAGAACACGGCGCGCGCGCTGACCAGCACTTGCCCGGGCCTGACCCCCTCCTCCCAATAGGATTCCGTCAGGTTGATTTCGGAAGCATCGTAGGCGATTTCCAGGCCGAAGCCGACCGGCTTGGTGCGCGCGAATTCGATGCCGGCGGCAACGAAGAAGCCGGGGGTTGAATCGCCGACCCAATCCCCCCCCCCGACGATATGGTACTTGAATCCAACGCGGGCATAGGGAGAAACGGATGCCGCCGGAATGAACGTGAACCCATAGCTCAATCCCAGCGGAACGTCCCAGTACTCGAGTTCCGAATTCAGCAGGATGACGGCGGCCGGCCCCAGATCGAACGCGATCCTCGAACCATGGCTGAATTCGTAACCGGCGACGAAGGAAAGACCGACCGGGACCACAAGTTCATCCTCCGCGTCCACTTCGTCGAAGATGAAGTCGCTCACCTCGGTCAGCCCGCTCATATACGTCAGGCCGAGGGCAAAGCGGAATCCATCGGTGCCGGGGGATTCGGCGGCCGGCACGCGCGGGGAATAGGGGGACCGCGCCGCCGGGGGGGAACCGCCATGCATCGTCATGGGCTCGTTGGGATCCTCGCGGCGCGATTCGTCGGCAACTGCCGGGCGGGGCGCCTGGGTCTTCTTCGGGGCCTCCTTCCCCAGCAATTCCGCCGCATTGGCGGCCATCAGCACCGTCAGGGCGTCTTCGATGCCGCCGCGGGTGTCGCTCGTGGCGCTGCGTACCTGCAGGGCGGTCTCCACGTCCACCATGAAGCTGTTGATGGAGTAGATCTCGCCGATCTTGCCGATGCTGCCGTAGACCATGTAGCGCACGCCCAGCATCTGGCCCGCCTCCACGGCGCACTCGCTCGCCGCGCAGGGTTTCGAGGTCGAAAACGCCTGCTCGGCCAGGATGTCCTTCATCCGGGCGCGGGCAATGAGCTTGTATTGGCCCAGCTTGTCGAACTCGATGGCAAACCGGTCGCTGAGCATGTCCGCGTCCGAAGCGGAGACGTTGCCCCGCCCGGTGAAGGTCAGTACCGCGCAGGCCGGCTTGTCGGCCTCTTGCGCCCTCGCCAGAGGCAGCGCCACGAGCGCCCCGATGCATCCCGCCAACCATCCATTAAGCTTCATGCCGTTTCTCTCCTCCGATATCGCTCGCGTATTGCATATCAATGATCGCGGGCGTGAATTAATGCAATGCTCTTTTCGTCTTCCACGTGAACAAGCCGTTGCGCCACCGGATCCACAAGCGCGACCGGTCAAAGCACCTTGGTGATTTCCGACTCTTCGGCCCAAATGACTTTGCCTGTGCGCACGGAATGCAGCTTCATGATGAACGAGAAATAGGCCTGGGTACGATCCGACCGGGTTTCGACGTTCTCCACGAACCCATAAAGGACGTATTGGGCGCCGGCGATGCCGCCGTACTTCTGCATGGTGGCGGGATCCACGTGGCCCGATTCGTTCTGGAACTCGAGCTGCCGGAAAACGCTGCCGGAATCCCCGCCCCGGCGGGCCTCGCTGGTGGCGGCGGAAAACTCGACCGTGCCCGCCCGCAGTATTTCCACCTCGATCTTGTTCGCCAACATCTCCGTGCGCACGTTGTGCGGCGTGTTGTTGAACACGTTGCCCAGCACGATCAGGGGCTTGCCGCCCTGTTCGTTTTGCAAGACTTTGTTCAACATCGATTCCACCATCCGGACGACCACGACGTTGTAGTCGTTGGGATCGACCCGCCTCGTCTGGAAACGGCGTTCGACTTCGCTGGAATCGCGATAGGCGGTTTCATCGCCCGGGGTCGCGCATCCCGCCCAACCCAGCACTACCGGAATCCACGCCAACGCCAACAGGTGTTTTTTCATCGCCTTCTCCTTCACCACCGCGACCCATCGCGGCGGAACCGCACCTCGCACAGGAAATCCACGACGTCGGGCGTCGGCGCCGTGGCCTGCAGGAACATGTCCTGCTTGGCCGTCGCCCGCCCCTGGCGCCAATCGCCGGTCCGCCCAGTAGTTACCACCAGGCCCCGGGCATCCATCCAAATGAACCGGTATTCGTAATGGAAGTCCCGATTGCCGATGTTCCGCCCGCGCAACTGTGCAATCAGCAGGTCGTTTTCATTGCGGTCCACGCTGCGCTCGTCCAAGCGGATGTGGTTTCGCAACACCAGCAGATGGTTCTCCACCTGGTATTGGCCGCCAATCTTCTCCACCGTCAGCGGCGCAAAGGGATTCGACGCGCATCCGGCGGCCAAGCCCAGCGCCAGACCCAGAGCAAGCCATTTGCATCTTTTCACGTGTTTCTCCTTACCAGGCAATCGGGGATTGTTCGAGCTGCGTCTTCTTTCCGATGGACTGGGCGCTCTCGCGGCAGAGGAAGCCCTTCAGGTCGCCCCCCAGTCGATCGGTCCCTTCCACGATTTCCGCCTCCGAGAATTTCGGCGCCACGCGGACAACCTTGAGGACCGCGACCTTGCTTTCGCCCTGGCCAAGCATTTCGCCCGTGTCCGGATCCACGTAGGTTTTGCCCAAAGAATACACCTCGAACTCGTCGCCCGCCAGGATGGCGCCTTCGCCCCGGTTCAGAACGGCCTTGCCGTCCGTTACCTCCAGCAGGCGCACCGGATAGATCGCCTCCAGCGTGCGGTGGAGAGATCGCAGGCCGGCGGCCTTGTACAGATCCATCACGAGGTTGTTGATCTCGCTTTCCAGGAAGGAATTGTTGGCCTTGAGCTTCCGTTCGACCTGGACTTCCTCGGTAAATGCCGCCGCCATTTTCGTGCTGGCGGTGTCGGCCACCCGGATCCGCACGATCATCTTGCCTTTCAGTTCCGGCACAACCGTGTCCACGTAGGGGACGTCCTTGACCTCCGCCACGAGATGGATGACTTCGATCTCCGGCAACACGACGTATTCCGCATTCAGCGCCCGGCCCATCGGCACGACTTTCGCGGCGTCGGCATAGTCGCTTTCGCCGAAATCGATTTCCTGGAGGGTTTCTTTCAGCCGGGCGCGCTCCAGCACGTCGAACTTGCGGGAATTCACGAACGCTTCGGCGAGAGACAGCGTGAAACTCGGCGCCTCCATGCGCGATTCCCGCTCCGTGGTGAAGATCATCTTGAGGTTCGCCTGTCCGGACATCTCGATCTTCTCGCTGAACTTGAACACCGGATGGAAGTGCCGGGAAAATACCGCGGGCAAAACCGCCAGCCGTGCCTTGTGGGGAACGGCTTCCACCGGCACCTGGACCACGTTGGTGACCACCTTCACGGGCACGCGCACGGTGTTGGTGGTGACGCGCGTGGCCTCGACGTAGCCCTCGGGTTCCGCGGCGTCGATGCCCTCCACGATCGTTACCTCCACCCCGCTGGCCGTGGTCTTCTCGATCTTGACGTGGTCCCGCGCGGTTTCTTCGTCGTCCGCCCAGACGGGCGCGCCGCTCAAAACCGGAAAGACCGCCCAGCCGCTCAAGAGGATGGTCGCTACGCCTGTCCATGCCCGACGCCGGATTTTCATTGCTTTGCCTCCTTGCCGTTAGAACATCCACGTCGCGCCCAGGCTGGCCGCCAGAACGCGTACCTTGAAATCCTCGCTTGCGCCGTTGATGGTCGCATCGGCGGAGCCCAGCAGGAAATCGTAGGACAGCTGGACGTTGACGAAGAATCCATCGGCGACCTGGTAGGCAAGCCCGCCTTCCACGAAGGCCCCGGGCGTGTTTTTCACCGAGAGGTCCGCGACCGGAACGACCTCCCCGTCTTCGCGGGTGTTGTCGACGTCGCCGTCCACCACGTAGTACCCGATGCCGCCGCCGCCGTAGGGGGTGAAGCGGGTCCCCGTGTCGAACCAATAGCGCACGCCCAACGCCAGACGCGCCATGTCGGCCGAGGTTCGACCCCACTCGCCGTCTTCGTCCTCGGCCGAGGCAAACAGGCCCGACAAGTTCAGGTCGACGCTGTCGGCCATTTTATAGAACACCGAGACCTCCGGAACAAAGAGGGTTTCTGATCCGTCGGCCGGCCCGATGTCCCAATCGACCTTGGCCCAACCCAGATCCACTTTCAGGCCCCAGGTCCCGCTGGGAAACTGGATGTCGTAGTTTGGCCTGGGCAGAGGCGCCTGCCCCAATCCTGCACTCTCCCCGAGCGAACCGCGACCATATTCCTGCGCGCCGGCCACCAGCGCCAGGGCCCCCAACACCGCAACCGCCAGACCGATCCTCATCGCACCCATCCTTCCTCCGCCCACCGAAAGCGGAAATGCAACACTCACGCTCCCATCGCGCATGTCGTTGAATGATCTTCAGTGTGGATATCCATGCTACCGGGAAGGTTCGAATGATCAAGCTCAAAACGAGAATATAAAAAACACGTTGAAGCCCGACGCTCGAGAGGTGGGTGGTTGCTGCGGGTTTACGCCTCGTTTTCGTTCGGGCCCGGGGCCCGATCTCGGCCGGCAATCGATTCATAGGTTGGAATTCCTCCGTGCCCGAGCTTGCCAGCCGGCGGAACCTGCGACATCATGCTCCGCGCCCCCCACCCATGGAATTGAATCGCACCATACTTGCTGCCCTTGGCGCAGCATTGCTCGCCTCGGCGGCCCCTGCCCACGCCTCCTCCGGCGAACTGCTGGAATACGACGTGACCTGGGTGGGCCTTTCGGTCGGCGCGATGACCATCCGGAGCGAAATCGACGCGGCCGGCCGGACGACGCGTTCCCTGCACCTCTGGAACCGGCCGTGGGTGGCCTTGCTCTATCCCGTGGACTCCACGGTCGAATGCAAAATCGAGCCGACCGCGGAAGGCCCCCGCTACACGGTCGTCAAGAAGGTGGCCGAAAAGAATTTCTTCCAGGACGACACGCTTGTGCTCTACCCCGACCAGGGATTGGCCATCTGGAGCAACGCCTTGGCCAAAACCTCGTACCGGTCCGCCGTGCCCAAAGGTTCCCGCGACCTGGTGTCGTTCTTCTTCGATCTCCGCGACGTGCTGGCCAACGGCCCCATGCAGGTGGGCGGCGATTACCGGCTAGTCATGGACGGCGCCATCCACGAGTTGGAAATCAAAACCGGGGAGCCCAAATCCATCCGGACGGCGCAGGGCCGGCTGAAAGCCATCCCCGTACAGGCCAAGTCCAAATCCCCCACCCTGTTTTCGCGCAATCGGCCCGAGTCCGTCTGGATCTCGACGGGCACGCCTGCGGTCATCTACGCCGACGTGGAATCCCGCTTCGGCCCCGTGCGGGCCACGCTCGTCAAATGGACGATGGACGGCGTTCCGGTTCCGCTGGTTTCCGGCCCGTCCAAGCCCTGACCGTCTCCGCCAAGCCCAGCGCGGAAAACGCGAGGAACGGCACCAGCCCGGGCAGCACGTAGCGCGCTTGCGTGTGCGTGGTCGCAATCGACAAGGTGCCTGCGTCCTGCATGGCGTACTCCTCGCCAATGCGCTTGAGGTTGCCCAGCTCGCGCAGGATCACGTCGATGGACTTGAGCACCTGCTGGCCCGGCTCGG
>JAKLIL010000289.1 GCA_022709625.1 Verrucomicrobiota bacterium | reverse complement strand
AGCGGGATTGAACCGCTGACCTCGTCCTTACCAAGGACGTGCTCTACCAACTGAGCTACGTAGGCCCGCTCGCGCTCCAACTCCCGCCGCCGAAAAAGCAAACGGGCACAAGACAAAGGCCACCGAACCATAGGGTTTCCCGGAGAGGCTCGGAAAGCGCTACATCTTGTGTCTGACGCTAATTTCACGTCCGGAACCGCTTACCGGCGTTTCCAAACGTCGGCGCGCATCATACCCGCCTCCGCCCCCCTGTCAACTATTTTTCTGGATATTTTTCGCCGCGCAGCCAGCCGACCGCGGGAACCGGCGGATTCAGACGCCCACGGAACCCTGCAGCATCGGTGGACAAAGGCTGACGTTGACCTCCCGCGCCACGCCGTCGGCCACCAGCCAGACGCCGTCGGGATTCAGGTCGTCGGCCCGCACCACGCGCAGCCCCGCGCCGAGTTTCGCCGCGTCCGGCGCCAGTTCCGCCAGTCGGTTCGGGGCCCGCATGACCCCGCCGAGATTCAGCCGGTTGCCCGCCCGCCCGGGAAACAGCGCGAAATACAGGATGTTCATTTCCACCAGTTCGCCGAAAAAATGCGTGCCGAGCGAGACGTCGGGCGTCAGGAACTCGTGCATCATCATGATTTCGCAGATGGCCGTCATGCGGCTGATCTCGGAAAAGCGCACGGGCACGCCGAGCGACGCCATGTGGGTGCCCCAGCGGCCTGGGCCGACCGCCAGCGCGCCGACGTCCACCGCGGACAGCGCCCGGTTCACCGCGCCCACCGCGCGCGCGATCCGGTGCCGGTCGCGTTCGGGCATCGCGCCGTAGAGTTCTGGCACCACCAACACCAGCCAATCAATCCGCTCCACCCGGCTGTGCCCCACCACCGCCCCGGCGCCGCGCAGCAGGATGCCCTCGGCCGGGCATTCCACCGCCGGCACCGCCGGGTTGTGCGTGCCTTGCACCTGCAGCGGCCGACATTGCAGCAAATTGATGGTGTAGCCGCCGCCGGGCTGGAAATTCGCGGCGAACTCGATGTCCACCGGCTTGCCGTACACCTTCTCGAGCGTCTTGAGCAGCAGCCGGAAGTCCGGCACGAAATCCGTACGGGTCAGCAGGCCGTCGAAGGTGAGGAAACGGTGGCCGTCGGGCGTTTCGGACGTGAACAAGTCCAACGGCACGCCTTGGGCGCGCGGCGCCAGTTCCGCGAATTCGCCCGCCGCCAGATAGCCTTCGTCGAGATCGACGAAGTCCACGCGGCGCTGGGAATGCCGGACCATTTCTTCGGCGCTGCCTTCGGGCCGGCGCAGCGGCGCGTTCAAGGCCACGACGCGGGTGTAGTCGTCGTCCACGCGGTCGACGGCCCGCGTGCCGAGGCCGTAAACGAGCCGCAGCACACCCGCCTTGGGATCGATCTCGGGGCTCCACACAAAGGGATTGTAGGAAAAGCCCACCCCGGCCAGGTGCGGATAGAACGCCCGGTCCTGCAATTCGCCCGTTACGCGCATCACCAGCAGCGCCATCTGCTCGTCGCGCTTCAGCAGGCCGTGGCGTTCGCGGTACGCCAGCGCTTCGCGGCTCATGCTGCTGGCGTAGACCGCGCGGATCGCGTCGAGGAAGCTGCGCAGCCGCTCCTCCAGCGGGCCTTGGTTCGCGCAGAACACGCTTTCGTACTTGCCCGCGAACGAATTGCCGTAGGCGTCTTCCAGCAGCGAACTCGAGCGCACGATCACGGGGTACTGCCCGAAATAATCGAGCATCTTCTCGAACAGTTCCAGTTCGTAGGCCGAAAACTTCCCGTTCAGGATGCGCTCCTGCGCTTCCTCCACGCCGTCGAGGAAGGTGTCCGGCGAATGCTGCTTCTCGCGGATTTCCCACAGGCCGTTGCGCACGAGAAAACTGTAGAACACATCGGAACCGATGTAGAACGAATCGTGGACTTCGAGCCTCGCGGCCAGCGCGGGACTCTCGCGTTCCGCGATCTTGCGCGCCACGAGCATGCCCACCGCCTTGCCGCCGACGAGCCCCGTGCCGAACATGCGCCAGCGCACCTCCAGCACGTCCTCCAGCGTCAGGTAGCGGTCCACGAGGGGCCGGATCGATTCGTCGCGGGTGATCATCATGCCCACGAGCTGGGCTTTCAACGCCTGCCCTTCGGGTTCCGGACCGCTGCCGGCGCGCAGGCATTCCTCCGCGCGCCGCACCATGTCGTCGCCGAAGGTCTCGATGCGGGCCGAATTCGGCTGCACCCGCCCCAGGACCTTCGTCAGGAGCGCGCTCGACCGCACCGGCGCGAAGGATTCCGCGCCGTCCCACTCCAGCATGAGGTGGATCGCAGGCGAATGGCGGAACTGCGTCTTGATCGGCAACAGGTACAACTTGCCTGCATGGCCATAGACCTCGAGGAACAGCTGCGTGGTATGGCGCACCGGTTCCACGGCGTGGCGCGAATGTCGGCCGCGCAGCAGGCCGAAATAGGCGATGGTTTCCAGCCGGTACAGGTACGGACAGGTCAGGAGGAAGAAGTTGCCCAGCATCGCGTCCGAGCACCAGTTCGTCGCCAAGTCCGAGAGGCAGTCGAACAGGTAGTAGGCGCCGAGGCCTTTCGCGCCGATGACTTCGTGGATCCGGTGCAGGAAGACTTCGAAACCCGCCTCGGGATCCAGCCGGCACTCCTCGCAAAAGCCCGCTGGCACGAGGCGCGCGTGCCGCGCGAACCGGAAATAGACCAATTGGCGGCCGTCGCGCTTCGCCGCTTCGGCGTAGGGCCGCGCCAATTGGCGGTACTGCCCGATGTCGTCCACGTTCCAGACGACGTTGTCGCCGGCGAGAATGCCGCACAGCGCCGCGTCCAGCTGCGGCAACCCCGTCGTATCGATGGGCACGTTGTTTTTAGGCATGGCGTTCTCGGCGCCGGTTCTTTTTCGCCCCGTACCGGACAGGCGCTTCCTGCACCCCGAAACCAATCGGCTTGCGCGGCGGCAGGGGCAACTCCGGCGGATCGATGATTTCCAGAAATCGCCGCAGGACATCCACGATCGCCGCGTCGTGGCCGTCCAGCCGAGCCTTCACTTCGCGCTCCAAGGCCGCGAGTTT
>JAKLIL010000288.1 GCA_022709625.1 Verrucomicrobiota bacterium | reverse complement strand
ACGAGCTGGCGGCGGAAAAGGCGCCCCCGGGGGCGTATCCGGAGGTGCTGCGGCACGGCCAACCCCATTGGGCGGTCGCGGGCGGCCCGGCGAAGGGCGATCCCGAATGCCTGCTGGACGAATGGGGCGCCTTCGCCCCAACCCCGGACGGTCCCACCCTTGCTCCGTTGATCGTGGCGAACGGGGAAGTGGTTTCGGCCCGGCAAGCGGCGGAACGGGAATACCGGCTGGGCGGCGACGGCGCGCCGATGCCGGAGACAACCTGGCGGCTGGCATCGGGACTCTCGTTGCGGATTCGGGCGATGGCTCGCGCCGGATCGCCGGCGACGGCTTGGGTGGAATACGAATTAACGAACGGGTCGATCATGGCCCAGAGCGGCCGCCTCTGCTGGCTGATCCGGCCCGTATGCCTGCCGCCGCCGCTGGCGGACAAACGCATGGCGCGCATATTCAAGATCCGCGCCCACGAGGCGCCCGGCGGGTGGCAGGCGGTGCGCATCAACGGCCGGCCCGCCTTCGCGGTGCCGGCGCGGCGCCTGCCGTTCGGGGCGGCGGAATTCAACGCGGGCGACGTGGTCGAAGCCTTCCTGCGCGGCGAAACGCCGGCGGCCCGCAGCGCCGCCGATGTCCACGGGCTGGCTTCCGGCGCGTGGTGGCTGGATTTCGCCCTCGAGCCGGGCGAAAAAAAGCGGCTGGTGGTGGCGGCCAACGCCGAGCCCCGGGCCATTCTGGAAACGCTGGCCTTTCCGTGGCCGGCGATCAAGGGCGGCGCCGAAAAAGTCGCGGACGCCTTCGAGCGGGAATGGGCGGATGCCGAATGGCGGTGGCGGGACAAGACCGACCGCTACGCGCCGAAAATCGCGCGGCCCGATGCGATCGAATGCCTGCACGCCCAGACGGGCTGGCTGCTGGGCGTGCGCACCGTGGCGGCCCGCGGAAGCGGCGAAGACGTCGATTCGATCCGCCTGCGGACGGCGGCCCTGTTGCGGGCGGGCCAGACCGCCGCGGCCCGCGAATGGGTCGCGCAGGTGGTGGGCGCCATCCAACCCAACGGGCGCGTTCCGGCCACGTACCGCGCCAACGGCGCGCCGGCGTTGCTGCCCGAGCCCGAAGACCGTCCCGATGCCCAGGGGCAATTCGCGTTCATGGCGATGGAATACTACCGCTTCGTGCAGGATGCCGGTTTTCTGCAGGAGATCTATCCGGCGCTGCGCAACGCGCTGGGCTATCTGCACGGCTTGCGGACGGCGGCGGAACAGGCCGAATGGAAATTGCCGGACGAGGAACGCGTGTTGGTGGAGGGCCTGCTGCCGCCGTCCGCTCCCCGCCCCGGCAGTCCCGGCCGCTTGCATCGCTACGCCGACAACTACTGGGCGCTGCTTGGCTGGAAAGAGATGCTGGCCGCGGCGTCCATCCTGGGACGCCAAGAGGATGCCGATTGGGCCAGCGAACAATACCGGTTGCTGAAATCCGCGGTGCGCCGATCGCTGCGCGAACGCATGGACCGAATGGCCGCCGCCTGGATTCCCGCGGCGGCCGAAGAGGAACGGCTGGACGTCGATGCCGTGGCCTTGCTGTTTTGGCCGTGCGCGGAAACCGATGTGGCGGAACCGCACGAACTCCAGAGCAGCCTGGACGCCTGGTACGAGGAGTTTGTCCGCCGGCGGCAGCCGGAATGGTCGGGCTTCGTTTCCTCGCGCGAAGCCCAGTTGCTGGTGCCGCTGGCCGCGATGGGGCGGGGAGACTACGCGCGCGAAACGCTCTATGCGCTGCTGGAACGCCGCTATCCGCCGGGGTGGCATGTCTGGGCGGGTGCTTCCGCCAACGACCCGCAACAGCCGGGACCGATCGGCGACATGCCGGACATCCGCGCGGCGGCGGCCTATTTCATTGCCGTCCGCGGCCTGGCCCTGCGCGAAACCGGCAATCGGCTGGATTTGTTTTCCGGCGCGCCGGCCGAATGGCTGCAACACGGCGAGGGGTTCAGAACCTTCGGGGCGCCAACCTGTTTCGGGCCGCTGGATTTGTCGGGCTATTGGCATCGCAACCGATTCGCCATCGAGATCCGGGGCGGGGCGCGCCCGCCCGAGGGGTATCGCATTTGGTGGCCGCGCCAGACGGCGCCGGAACGGGTGCTGGCCAACGGCCAGCCCGTCAAGACCTTCAATGCGCAATGGGTGGAATTACCGGACGATTTCAAGGGAACCGTCGAGGTCGTTTTCCCGTTCAACGCCCCTTGGCCGCGCGAACTTTGAGTGGAAAATGCCCCGTTTCTGCAAGAATCTCGTTCGGACTGGATAAAATTATCGTTTGGGCGTTTGTTTTTCTTGACGCAACTCGTCTCGGAGACCTATGTTCCGGATGTCGAGGGATGCCATAGGCAGCCCGCAAGGAAGGCGAGGATAGAGATGCAAAACCTGACCAAGCGCAATTTGGCGATACGGATCGCCGAAGAGTCCGGCCTGACGCAGCAACAAGTTGTGGCCGTGATTCAAAAGACGCTCGATGCCATTGTGGATGCCTTGCGCGAGGGGCAAACCATCGAGTTTCGCAAATTCGGCGTCTTCGACGTCCGCGAGCGGCGCCAGCGGATTGGCCGCAATCCGCACAAGCCCGACCAAGTCGTTGTGATTCCGGCGCGGAAAGTCGTGCGTTTCCGTCCCGGCAAGACGATGAAGGAAATGTTCAAGTAGCACCGGGCGTCGGGGATCGCTCTTCCATTAAGCCGCGCGCGGACGTGCGCGGTGCCAAAGGTTTACGCATGTCTGCCGCCTGCCAGCCCGTCCAGGGCATGTCCGACGTCGCCGCGCCCGAAGTGCGCCTATGGCAACGGATCGAGCGCTTGGGCCGGGAGACGTTGGCGCGCTACGGCTTCGAGGAAATCCGCACGCCGATCGTCGAGTTCGAAGCGCTGTTCACCAGGTCGATCGGCGAAACGACCGAGGTGATCCAGAAGGAGATGTACGTTTTCGAGAAGGGGGGGCGGCGCTTGGCGTTGCGGCCGGAAGGCACGGCCGGCGTCATGCGCCACGCGGCGGAGTTAGGGCCGGTGGAAACCGACGGCGCGCGGTGGTTTTATTTCGGGCCGAT
>JAKLIL010000287.1 GCA_022709625.1 Verrucomicrobiota bacterium | reverse complement strand
GGCGCAGCTCGCGATCCGGACAACGTCGGCTATCTCGACACCCTCGGCACCGTCTTGGCCCGCTTGGGGCGATTCGCGGAAGCGCGGCAACAAGCCGAAAAAGCCTTGGCCTTGGCCCGGCGGAACGGCTCGGCCCGCGAAGCGGAAATGATTGCCGAAAAACTGCGCCGGTTCGAACGCAACCAGCCCTACGTGGAGCCGTGAGCGGTCGCCTACCGCAACTCCGGATGCCGCAAATCGATGGCGGGGGCCAGTTGGGCTTCGCGCGTGCCTTGCGGGGTGGCGAAGGCCGCCAGATTGGTTTCCGTGAACGTTCGTCCCGCGGCAAATAGGGCCGCGCGCGCGGCCACTTCCGCAACGATCGAAGCAGGCGTAGCGGCGGGCAGCGACCGGCGGGCGATTTCGGCGAGGCGCGCCGCATCCTCAAAGCGTCCGGTCGCCGCGTAGGCGGCCGCCAAGGTGTCCAGATACGGCGCGAAAGCGTTGCCGGTCCTGCGGCAGGCCTCCTCGGCCAGCTTGACGGCTTCCGCCGGATTGCGCACGTCCGGATCGGGATGGGTCGCGAGAATCCACGCCAAGCCATTGAGCCACGGATCGAAGCCGGACCGTTGCCGGACGGCCTCGCGGTAGAGCGCAACCGCCTCGCCGGGACGATCGCGCAGCAACAGGTACGCCAGTTGGACGTAGGCGTCGGTGAAACCGGGTTCCAGCCGGATGGTTGTGCGGAAATGGACGCTCGCGTCGGCCGGGCGCTGCAGGCGCAGCATGAGCGCGCCCATGTTGTAGTGCATGCCGGCCGAACTGGCGAGGCGCAAGCCGTGTTCCAGGTGCCGCACCGCGTTCGTGGCGTCGCCCAGGCTGGCCAAAGCGAGGGCAAGGTTGTTCAGGCTTTCCGTTGAATCCGGTTCCAGCCGCAGCGCGGCCTCGAAATTCGGGACGGCGCTCGGAAAGTCGCCCTGTTTCATGTGGTACACCCCCAGATTGTAGTGGGCGAGGGTGGCCGTTGGATTCCGCGCGATGACGGTCTGGTACAGCGTGGGGATGTCGCGATACATGCCGCACTGGTTCCAGACGAGCGCGCCGCCGCCAACCAGCAGGGCCGTCGCAGCGGGTCGGGCTGCGCGCACCGCGCGGGGACCCAGCCGTTGGACGATCTGCGCCGCGCCGCCCGTCCACCAGGCGAGGATGGCCGGCATGCCGAAATACTGCCAGTGGTCGGCCACCCACGTGAACCGGGTCATGTAGAGCAGGTTCACCAGCAGGATGCCGGGCGCCGCCAAGGTGAAGTAGAGCAGGGCGGCGCAGGAACCGCGGCCGATCCGGCGGCGCAGCAGCCAGAGCGCCAGCAGGACGCCCGCCGCCGCCAGCACGTACGCGAGGTGGACGGTTTCGATCTCCCAGCGTCGATAGAAGAAGGCGAGGTTGAACGGCCAGATCAGCTTGAACAGGTAGAACCAGAAGGCACGGCCGAACACGAGCATCCGATCGAAGTGGGTGAGGTCGAAAGCCGCGAGATCGCGCAGCATGGCCACTTCCAGGTCGGCGGTGATGCGTCCCGCCCCAAGACCCGCGAAAAGCGCGAGCGCGACGAAAACGACGTGGCCCGTGGTGGGCCGCCACTGTTTCCACCAGAGGATCAGGATCCAGGCGATGGGCGTCAGCGCCGCCGGCGTCTTGGCGGCCAGCGCGCAGATGTAGAGAACCAGGCACAACGCCAGGCGGGATCCGAAGCGCGGCGCGGTCCCGCCTGCCGGGGCGTGGGCCGGAAGCGTGGACAGGAACACGTGCGTGGACCACAGCATGAACAGGGCCGCGAGCACGTTCTTCAATTCGGTGATCCAGGCCACGGACATCACGTTGACCGGATGCAGGGCGAAGAACGCCGCCGCCCACCAGGCGGCAGGGCTGCGCACGCGCCGCAGCAGCAACCAAAGCAAGACGGCGTCGAGCGCGTGCAATGCGACGTTGACGGCGTGGTAGCCGCGGGGATTCAGGCCCCACAGCCGGAATTGCAGCCAGAATGCGCTGAACGTCAGGGGATAGTATTGGCACGTCGACTGGCGGTCCGTCCAGATCCGCGCCAGGCCGCCGGGGGCGCCGAGGACCTGGTTTTCGCTGACGTGCGTATCGTCGTCCCAAATGAAATCGCCGCGCAGCGCGGGGAGATAGGCGAGGACGACCATGCCCAGGAGCAGCACGGCGGACAGTGCGTTCTTCCGCGGCGGCATGTCAGCGTGTTTCCTCCGCCGGCGACGGGACGGCGAACAATCCATCCCGGTACGGCTGGTTGTTCCGGTAGAATTCCAGATGCCGGTCGATCACGGCGACGATGGGGGCGGCGCCGGCTTGGTCGGCGATCGCCCGGGCCTTTTCGGCGGCAGCGATCGCGTCGGGGAACCGGCCGGCGGAGGCATAGGCCGCGCCGAGCGTGTCGAGCAGGATCGGATGCCGCCGGTGGGTGAGCGCGCAGGCGGTTTCCGCGTGGTGGATGGCTTCCGCCGGCCGGCGGATTTCCGGCTCGGGGTGGGTCGCCAGGAGCCACGCCAGGCTGTTGTGGGCCTCGAAGAAGGCGGAATCGAGCCGGATGGCCGCACGGAACCACTCGGCGGCATCCGCGGCCGCGCCTTGCTTGCCAAGCTCGATGCCCAGCTGCCACCGCGCCCGATCGTTGGCGGGTTCGCTGCGGAGGAATGCGTTGAAATGGGCCAGGATCAACAACTGCTGCTGGCGGCGGGCGATCCAGGCGGACGTCGCCAGATCCTTGCGCACGTAATGCCGGAGCACCGGCGTGGGTTCCAGCACGTGGTAGCGGTCGGCCAGGTAGGCGGCCATCGCATCGGGGAAGGGGAACTGGTAGGAGAAGACCGCTTGCTCCGGCGCGTATTTTTCCAGGGCCGCGAACCAATCGTTCGGTTCCAGTTTGCCGGCGGCGATGCGTTTGGGGGCGGTCACGGCCAGTTCGGGCGGAACGGGCAGCCCGAGGTGGAAGGGATAGGCCTGGAACCCGTCGTCGGCAACCACCCAGCGCGTTTGGGCGGCGAACGGTTTCATGGAGGCCAGCAGCGAATGGTTCATGTCGAAGCCGGGCTGA
>JAKLIL010000286.1 GCA_022709625.1 Verrucomicrobiota bacterium | reverse complement strand
CGGCGCTCAACGCGTGGCTGGCCAAGCGCGTGCCCGAAGAAAGGCAAGGCGTGGTGTTTGGACTCGCGAGTACCGCGCGTTCCATTGGGTGGGCCATTGCGCCGCTTCTGGCGGGACTGGTGGCGGCGGCGAATCTGCGCGCGGTTTTCGGGATGTCCGCGGTGGGATTCGCGGTGCTGGCGGGCTTGTTCGCCCTGGCCTTGCGAGCCCGGATCAATCACCGTCGCCGTCCTGCGTAAACCCGCGGCGGGCGCGGCAAGGCGGCGCTCCGCGAATCAGCCGGCCAGCCAGGCGTACCACGCGGCCAGGCCGGCGCCGGTCTTCGCCGATACTTCGAGGATTCCGGCCTGGGGCGCCACTTGGCGAATCGCGGCGAGCGCCTGGTCGCGGGCGAAGCCGACGATGTCGGCCAAATCGCTCTTGGTGATCACAACCAGATCGGCATGGCGGAAAATCACCGGATACTTCAGCGGCTTGTCTTCGCCCTCGGTCACGGACAGCAGCACGACGCGTTTGGCTTCGCCGAGGTCGAAGGCGGCGGGGCAGACCAGGTTGCCGACGTTTTCGATGAACAACTTCGTTAGCCCGTCGGCGGGCAGGTCGGCCAGGGCGTGGGCGACCATGTGCGCGTCGAGGTGGCAGGTTGCCCCGGTGTTGATCTGGAGGGCGGGCGCACCCGTGGCGCGCAGGCGGATGGCATCGTTCTCGGTCTGGAGATCGCCGACAATGGCGGCGCAGCGGGGCACCTCGCGCAGCGTGCGTTCGAGCAAAGTCGTTTTGCCGGAGCCGGGCGAAGACAGAAGATTAATGACTTTCAGGCCCTTGGCGCGGAACCAACCGCGGTTTTGGTCGGCGATGCGCTGGTTCAGGGCCAACGCGGATTTCTGGACGGCAATGGTGCGGACGGGCGGCGGATGGCCGTGCGCATGGTCGTGGGGGTGGTGGGGGGACTCGTTGCAACCGCAGGTATCACACATGGTCGGGCACCTCGATGGAAACCAATTCAAGTTCGTGGCCGCCGCGCAGTTCGCCGTCCGCGGCGCCGCAATTCGGACACAGGTAGGAACCGACGGGCGCGGCGTAGTCCGTGCGGCACCGGGGACAATGGAAAGCCGGGGCGGTTTCCTCGACGTCGAGCCGCGCACCGGCAGCGGGCGTGCCGGGGGTCAGCGCGTCGAACGCAAAGCGCAGGGCCTCGACGACCACGCCCGAGAGCGGTCCCACGCGGATGCGCAGGGCGTGCACCTTGGCACCGTCCGCCGCCGCGATGGCGGCGTCGAGCAGATTCGTCATGAGACTGAGTTCGTGCATGGAACGGGGCCAAGTGTACCACGTTGGCGCGGCAAAGCATGCCCGAGCGGCGCTGGAATTGCAGGATTTATTTGGCCTCCGCGCCGGCCCTGCGGTTGTTCGTTTTTCGCCATCCGTTTTGCGGCGAACGGGAAGCCGTTTGGCAAGCCTGTGGATAAGACGTTCACAGGGTTCCCGACAGGCCGAAGGGAATGTTTTGTATTTCATTCCCAATCAATAGGATAAGAATATTCGCGCGATTAGGTTTTTTTCTGTTGACGATTGGTGGGGCGAAGTGGGATAAAGTGCACCGTCAGGCAACCTAAATGGAACGGCGTGTCACAACCGAAATCGACGAACTGTTGAACGCCGGCGCATTTACCGGCCGCTTTGTTCATACGCTGGACGGGAAGAAGCGCGTGACCATTCCCTCCGATTGGCGCGAGGCCGCCGGCAATCCCACCTTGTTCATTCTACCCGGCGTCGACGTCAAATGCCTCTATGTCTTCACGGCGCACGAAATGGCCAAGCGGTTGGAGAAGGTCAGCGCGGTGTCCGTCGCGAACGCCAAGGCCCAGAAATTCCTGCGCGATTTCTTTTCGCGCGCGGACCGCGTCGTGCTGGATGCCCAGGGCCGCATCCGCGTGAAGGACGAGTTGCTGGATTTTGCGGGAATCATCAACCAGATGGTGTTGGTCGGCGTCGGCAGCCGATTCGAACTATGGAGTCCGGAATCATGGAACGAGCAGCATTCGCAGGCGGATCAATCGACGCACGCGGAGTCGGCGGAGTTCGTCGGCTTTTAAACCATCTGGCCGCGTTTTTCCTAGGCATCGGGCCCGCGGCGCAGCCCAGCGCCGACCGCGATCCGTGGTGGGACCGCGAAGCGCCCATGCCGCCGGCCGGCGAGGCGATTCCCATGACCTTGGGGCAGCAAGCGGAATTATTCGATGAAAGCGGACAGCTGGCTTTCGAACCCGTGGCGCCGCCGCCGCCACCCGTTGCGGCGGTGCCGTCCGCGGCGCCGGCCGTTCCGCAGACGATCGTTTCCGTCCGCTCCAAATCCCGGACGACGGCGCGCGTGGTGGCCACGACGCGTGTGGCGCGGGCCACCCGCGTGGCCGCGGTGCCCAAGGCGGCCACGCCGGTGCGGGGCGCGGTGGCGCGCCAACTGGTGCTCAGCCAATCCATTTCCAGCGGCAAGGAGGAAGCGCGTTGGTTCTCCGTTCCCCAACGCGCCCTCCTGCCGCGTTACCAACTGTTCGAAGGCGCCGTGGCCGTGACCGAAGACGCGGGCGGATTGCGCATCGACGCGCCGGCCGCCCGGCTCCACAAGGGGCATGTTTGGTTCGTGTGAGGCGCGCGAGGCAGGCGATGCTCCATGTGCCGGTGCTGCTCGAGGAAACGATTTCCCGGCTCGTGACCGCGCCCGGCGGCTGGTACGTGGACGGCACCGTGGGGGCGGGGGGACATGCGGCGGCGCTGCTGGCGGCCGCGGGTCTGGATGCGCGCCTGCTGGCGCTGGATCGCGATGCCGAGGCCTTGGCGTTGGCGCGGGACGCGCTGGCCCCCTTCGGCGACCGCGCGGTGCTGGAGCGGGCCAGTTTTGCGGATTTGGCCGCGGTGGCCGCCCGCCATGGCGTTCGCGACGTTCGGGGCATCTTGCTGGACGTGGGCGTTTCGTCCATGCAGTTGGACCGGCCGGAGCGGGGGTTCAGCTTCCTGCGCGAAGGTCCGCTGGACATGCGCATGGACGACCGCCAGGACCTGACGGCGGCGCAACTGCTGCGCCGATTGTCGCCGGACGAACTGGCCGACGTGCTGCGCCGCT
>JAKLIL010000285.1 GCA_022709625.1 Verrucomicrobiota bacterium | reverse complement strand
TCATTCGTTCTACCTTCACGCCCAGCTTCCTTTCGATCGCGCATCGAGGCCCGCAACCTTTTTGTCGGGTGTGGAATATGTACACACCGATGGTAACTCGCACCGCAAGGGAGCAAGCAAAAAGCTGCATCGACACATATTTGCTTATACTGGGGCTATCCCCCAGCCGTGTCAACTTTCAGAACCTTTGCCAAACCGGTTTGTCGAACGTGACGTCATTGGGTCAAATCCTGATGCGCTTCCGCGTCCCTTTGCGGAACCTGGCGGTTGGCGAGGCCTTGCATTTCGGATACTATCCGACCGTTCGCCATGCCAGCAACCGCTCCAACCTGTTTCGACTCTCCCGGAGGCCGCCTTTTCCTGGCGATTTGCCGCAATGCGGCATGGGATATTCCGAACGATGCCGCCGCGATGATGGAAGCCTGGCGGCTGTCGGGTGACCACGGGTTGGAACCGCTGGCCGCGGGAGTCGTTCTGGCCCACCCCGAAGCCGAATGGCCCGCACGCCTCCAGAACGAAGCCAGGAAAGCCAGGGACTTCGCGCTGTTCCGAAACGTGCAGCTGCTGGCCCTCCTGGCGGAAATCCAAGGGGCGCTGGACGGCGCCGGCATCCCCTGGCTCGCCTTGAAGGGCCCCGTGTTCACCGGACAATACGTGGGCGATTTGGGCCTGCGAACCAGCAGCGATCTCGACGTCTTGGTGCGGCCGGAGGACGTGCCGCAGGTAGACCGGTTGTTCCGTGGACTGCAAATCGCCAGCAATTCGCCCGTCCGCCCAGAGGACCGTCCGCTGGGAATTCGGGGACACGAACATAAATATTACTCGCAATCGCCCCGGTATCTGGTCGAACTGCATTGGGATCTCGTCTGGCGCTCATGCTACGAAATCGTCGATCCAGACGCGGCGTTTCGGCGCGCGGGCCTGGCGCGGCTGGACGGCGGCGCCTTCCCCGTGCTCTCGCCGGAAGACACCCTGCTCTATGCCGCCATGCATGCGTTCGAACACCGCTGGGACCGGTTTCACCAGCTCAAAACGATGGATTGGATTCTCACCGGCCAGCGGGGCTGGGGAAAGGAATCCCTGGACTGGGACTTCATCCTCGGCACCGCGGCAGGAACCGGGAAAAGCCGCGTCCTGTTGCTGGGACTGGTCCTCGCCCGCGATCTGCTCCACCGGGAACTGCCGGCGGAAGTCAACGCCCGAATCGACGCCGATCCCGCTTTGGCCACGCTCGCCCGCGTGATCTGCCGGAATTTCGCCGGTACGGGACCGGCAGGGTCCCTCCTGCGCTCGTTGCTGTTCAAGTGGCGGGTTCTGGAAACCATGCGCGATCGTTCCAACATGGTGTTCAGCACCGTAGCGGCACGTCTGGGCTTGCTTCGCCTCCGCCCCGCCGTCCCGGCCCCGTAGGCCGCGCGCCTCCGGTCGCACGGCACCTCCACGGAAAGATTGCGGGACCATGGGGGGAATGGAATAATCCCGCCGGTTTTTGATCTGGAAAGGTTCACCATGGCGAGGAAAACAGAAACTATGGAAACGGCCGAAAGCATGGCCAAGCGGCAGCGGGAAATCTCCGTTTCGGAGTTTTTCCTGAAAAACCGCCATTTGCTGGGCTTCGACAGCCCGCGCAAGGCCATCGTGACGGCCGTGAAAGAAGCGGTGGACAACTCGCTCGACGCCTGCGAAGAGGCGGGCATCCTGCCGGAAATATCGGTGGAGCTGAAGCAGACGGCCGAGAACCGGTTTCTGGTAACGGTGACGGACAACGGCCCAGGCATCGTGCGCGCGCAAGTGCCGAAGGTATTCGCCAAACTGCTCTACGGATCCAAGTTCCATCGCCTGCGGATGTCGCGGGGGCAGCAGGGCATCGGCATTAGCGCCGCCGGCATGTACGGCCAACTCACCACCGGCTCGGCCACCGTGATCCTCTCCAAAACCAAGCCGGCCCCCAAGGCCCACCGCATCGCCGTGCAGATCGACACCCGTGCCAACAAACCCGCCGTGCTGTCGGACGAGGAAGCCGACTGGCGTCCCGCCTTCCCGCCCGCGGAAGCCGGCGCGGAACCGCACGTGTCCGCCCACGGCACGCAAGTCGCCATCGAGATGACCGCGCAATACGTGCGCGGAAGGCTTTCGGTGGACGAATATCTCAAGCAGTGCGCCGTGGCGAATCCGCACCTGCGCCTGCATTTCAAAGCCGAGTTGCTCAAGAAGGACAAAGGCGAAGAGCCGGCCGCGGAACCCGGCGCCTGGCTGTCCTACGCCCGCGCCGTGAAGACCCTGCCCCCGCCCGTGGAGGCCATCCAGCCGCATCCGCACGGAGTCGAGCTCGGCGTGTTGATGCAGATGCTGAAGGACAGCTCCGCCCGCACGCTCAAGGGCGCGCTGGAGCAGGATTTCTCGCGCGTCAGTTCGCGCGTGGCGCTGGACATCTGCGAAAAGGCCGGCCTCAATCCCAAGGCCAATCCGACGCGCGTGGCCCACCAGGAAATCGAGGCGCTCTACAAGGCCATCCAGGAAACCAAGCTCATGCGGCCGCCCACGGATTGTCTGGCGCCCATCGGCGAGGAGCAGATTCTGGCGGGCCTCAAGAAGGAATTCCCGGCCGATTTCTATGCGGCCGTGACCCGCGCGCCGGAAGTCTACCGCGGCAATCCGTTCCAGATCGAGGTGGGCATCGCCTACGCCAAGCCCGGCGCGAACGCCGAGTTGGGCGCGGAGGAGCCCGTGCGCGTGATGCGCTTCGCCAACCGCGCCCCCCTGCTCTACATGGGCGGGGCCTGCGCCATGACCGAGGCCATGGAAAACGTGAATTGGAAAGCCTACGGCCTGTCGCAGCCCAAGGGGGGCCTGCCGCTCGGCCCCGTCGTCTTGTTCCTGCATTTTGCCAGCGTGTGGGTGCCCTTCACCAGCGAGAGCAAGGAAGCCATCGCGCACTACCCCGAGATCCTGCGCGAACTGACCTTCGCCCTGCAGGAGGCGGGCCGCCAACTCTCGGTCTTTTTAAGCAAGCGCCGGCGGCAGGCCGAAGCCGACCGCAAGCGCAGCTACATCGAAAAGTACATTCCGCACCTCGCGCTGGGACTGAAGGATATTTTGGCGCTCACGGACAAGCAGAAGGCGAAAGTCGAGGACGATTTGACGAAGATGCTGGAACGGACGCATCTG
>JAKLIL010000284.1 GCA_022709625.1 Verrucomicrobiota bacterium | reverse complement strand
ATTTTGAGGAACGCCAAAAGCCGGATGCGGCGCTTGAGCATTTCCAGGCGCGGGACGCGGCCGCGGCTGACGTCGAGATAGTAGCCGCGGACGGGGAAAACGGGCCGGTCCTCGATTTCGAGGCCGGGCAGGACGCCGTCGCTTTGGGCGACGATCTGGCGAAGGGTCTGGAGGGCGTAGAAGAAGCCGGCCGCGGCAGGCGCCGCGATCCGGATGCCGTCGGACGCGATGCGCAGCCCGTAGGATTCGTCCGGCCCCGGCGCCGTTTCCAGGCGCACGGCGGGCGCCGGCTGCAAATGGGCGACGTGGTGCAGGCCCGGAAAAAGATCGTGCAGGGCTTTGCCGACGCGGGGATCGAGATGGTCCGGCACCGCGACCGCCGGTTGGGCGGGCCAGGCGAAAGAGCCGCCGAGCGGACGCAGGACGGTCGGCGCGGGGATCAAGGCGAGCATGCGGCCGTTCCTTTCGCGGCGCGGCGCCGGGTTTTCCATGGCGTGGAAAACGCGCGGAAAAATTTTCCATGGCGTGGGGAAAAGGCCCGGAAATTTTTCATGCTACGTAAAAACGGCCGGAAATTTTTCCATGGCGTGGAAAACCCCGCGGCCGGGGATGGGGCGCCGGCAGGCTCATGGCGCGGAGGATAGCACAAGCGGGTCCGCTCTCCAGCGGGAAAACGGGCAGGGCCCCGGGCGGGGACGGAGGGCGGGGGGGCGGCCGGGTTCAGTGGGCCACGGGATTGGCAGCGCTAACGGCTTGGGCCAGCAGACCTTTGATGAAGGCCAGTTCGAACGGCTTGGCGAGGAAGGCGGTAATGCCGCCGGCATGCGCCTTGGAGGCGAGTTCTTCCGTGGGTTCGCCGGTGATGAGAATCAACGGGCGCCCATCGGCGCCGGTCTTGAGATGGTTGATCCACTCGTCGAGGTTGGCCCCGTCGGGCAGATTGATGTCGGAGATGACGATTTGGATCGTGGGATCGGACATCTTGGCGATGCCGTCGGCGCAGGTGCCGGCGGACACGGCTTCGTGCCCCAGACGAGTCACCAAGGTCGCCAAATATTGCCGGATCGCGGGATCATCGTCGATGATAAGGATCTTCGCCATGGTATCGATCTCTTTTGTACCTCCAAGTTAGGTCCAATCCGCTTGTCCTGTCAATGGTTACGGCGTTTTTTTTTGGTTAGGGGGGGATTTGAAATCGATAAAGGGGGGGCTGCGATTCAAAACGGGAATCGAACGTTCGGATTGTCTTTCCACGCGGAATCCGGGGGTCTATCCTGTTTCCCGGAAAGTAGAAGTGGAGGTTTTAAATGAGCGCGAGCTTCAGTTTCTGGAACATGGCTTGCCAGCAATTGGACCGGGTGGCCAAGCGCGTGGACCTCGATCCCGACGTGCATGCGAAAATGCGCCATTGCCAGCGGGCGCTGGTGGTTTCGGTGCCGATCCGGATGGACGACGGCCACGTGGCGGTTTTCGAGGGCTACCGCGTGCAGCACAATTCCGAACGCGGGCCCACCAAGGGCGGCGTGCGCTACCATCCCGGCGTAACCCTCGACGAAGTCAAGGCGTTGGCGATGCTGATGACGTGGAAATGCGCCGTGATCGGCCTGCCCTACGGCGGGGCCAAGGGCGGCGTCGTCTGCGATCCGGCCGCGATGAGCCGCGGCGAGATCGAGCGGCTGACGCGGCGCTACACGAGCGAAATTTCCATCGTCATCGGCCCGGCCAAGGACATTCCCGCGCCCGACGTGAACACCAATCCGCAAGTGATGTCGTGGATGATGGACACCTATTCGATGACGGTGGGCTACTCGGTGCCCGGGGTGGTGACGGGCAAGCCGGTGGAGATCGGCGGCAGCCAGGGGCGCATGGAGGCGACGGGGCGGGGCGTGGCCACGGTGCTGATCGCGGCGGCGGAACGCTACGGCCTGCATCCGGCGCAAAGCACGGTGGCGATCCAGGGCTTCGGCAACGTGGGGGCCTCGGCGGCCAAGTTCCTGCACGGCCGCGGGTTCAAGATCGTGGGCGTGGCGGACGTCAACGGCGGCCTGTTCAATCCGCGCGGGCTGGACGTGCCGGCGCTGCTCGGGCACGTCCAGCGCAGCCCCCGGCGGCTGTTGGCCGGCTTCGGCGGCGGCGAATACGTGGCGGACGCGGCTGCCGCCAACGCCCGCCTGCTGGCCCTGCCGGTGGATGTCCTCGCCCCGTGCGCCATCGAGAACCAGATCACCGCGGAGAACGCGGGGACCGTCCAGGCCAAGCTGATCGTCGAAGGCGCCAACGGCCCGACCACGCCCGAGGCCGACGAAATCCTCGCCCGCGCCGGCATCGTCGTCGTGCCGGACATCTTGGCGAACGCCGGCGGCGTGACGGTTTCGTATTTCGAATGGGTGCAGGATTTGCAGGCCAATTTCTGGGACGAGGAAGACGTGAACCGCAGCCTCGACCGGCACATGCTCCGCAGCTACAACGACGTCGGCGAAGTGGCCGCGCGCGAGAAGTGCGACCTGCGCCTGGCAGCCCAGATCCTGGCCGTCCGCCGCGTCGCCAAGGCGGCCACCCTGCGCGGCATCTACCCCTAGATGGACGGCCCGCCTGCAACGCCCCGCCGCCGTGGCGCGCGCGGTTTTCCGGCCAATAAAGGGGATTGATTCCCGGACCTGTTTTTGAGTGAATGCCTGGCTGTATGTGCGGCCGGGAATCCGGGCGCGCGAGGAATTGCCGTGTATCTTAAAGCACTCGAAATGGTCGGATTCAAGAGCTTCGCCGAGCGGACGAAGCTCGTGTTCGAACCCGGCATGATGGCGATCGTCGGACCCAACGGCTGCGGGAAGAGCAACGTGTCCGACGCGATCCGCTGGGTGCTGGGCGAACAAAGCCCCAAGGCGCTGCGGGGCGGCACGATGACGGACGTGATCTTCAACGGCAGCGACCAGGCCAAGCCGCTGGCCATGGCCGAAGTCAGCCTGACGCTGACGGATTGCGAGGCGGTGCTGGGCACCGAATACAACGAGGTGACGGTTACGCGCCGCGTGTTCCGCTCGGGCGAAGGACAGTATTTCATCAACAAGGCGCCTTGCCGTCTCAAGGACATCCAGCGCCTGTTCATGGACACGGGGCTGGGCACGAATTCCTACAGCGTGATGGAGCAGGGGCGCATCGACCTGATCCT
>JAKLIL010000283.1 GCA_022709625.1 Verrucomicrobiota bacterium | reverse complement strand
AAAATTCGCAGGGCCGGCGATACATTGGCTGCACGACCGATCTCGAACAACGTCTTCGCGATCACAATTTGTGGTTTTGAACTGGCCCATTGGCGGAGGAGAAGTCCGTCCTAGTCGGTTTTGCACTTTCCCGTCCGTTCCAAACGGCATCGGCACGGCGCCAGTTGCCGAAAGCCAAACGTAACCATTTCCAGTCGGGCGGCGACTACATGCAACGAACAGAAACTCCAGAAGGAGCCCAAATGACAAACCGCAACGCAACCCAAGCCATCGCCGCCGTCCTCGCCGTCGCCGTCGCGGCGCCATTGAGCGCATCCGCCCGCCACCATCGTTCCGAAGACATTCTGGCCGGCGTCGTCATTGGCGCCATCGCCGGGACGTTCGTGGCGGCGGCCGCCTCCGGAAACGTGGAATACATCCCGGCCCCCGCCGTCGGCTGCTACTATCCTCCGCCCTCTCCGCCGCCCTGCTATGGACGGCCCGGCCCCCCGCCGCCCCGTTATTACGGCGCGCCGGCCTATTCGCGGCGGCATTATCGGCACAACCCGCCTCCGTCCCCGTTCTACGGCCATCGCCCGCCGCGGCCGCCGCGTCACTAGTTGACTATACCCGCCAGCGCCGCCAGGCGGCTCCACGCGCGCCCGCCTCCATCGGGCGCGCTATTTCCAATCATCCGTGTCGAGCCACAGCGTCACCGGGCCATCGTTGACCAGTTCCACCTGCATCATGGTGCGGAAGACCCCGGTTTCCACTGCGCAACCCATGGCCCTTAGGCAGGCCACGAACTTCTCGTAGAGCAGCTCGGCCTGTTCGGGTGGCGCCGCGGCGATATAGCTTGGCCGGTTTCCCTTCCGCGCATCCCCGTGCAGGGTGAATTGGCTCACCACCAGGAAGGCCCCCCCGGGCACGGCGGAAATCGGGAGATTCATTTTTTCCGCCGCGTCGTCGAACACCCGCAGTTTGGCCACCTTGTCGGCCAGCTTTTCGGCGTCCGCGGCCGTATCCGTTCGCCCGATGCCCAGCAGGACCACCGCCCCCGCTCCAATCCTTCCCGTTACGCATCCTGCGCTGCGCACCTCCGCGCTGACGACCCGCTGGAACACCGCCCGCATGCCGGCTTCAGTTTCCCGATTTCGTCGCCAGCTCGAGCACGCCGTCGCCGATAACCAGCTGGTCCAGATTGCGCACAATCCGCGCTTCGTTGGCTAATTGCCGGAACAAACCGCGTTGGGTACGGACATACAGCCTGCCCAAGAAGCCCGGCAGGGGCAGATGCCCCGCCTTAGCGCCCGTTATCTCCAGCCGCGCACCCCGCGGTTGGGCGTAAATCGCGGCCGTTAAGGTCAGCGGACCGCGGCCGATGGCCACGAAGGCGGTGGCCTGGCCAGCAGCCAACCGCACGGCGGCGTCTTCCAGCCGGGCCGCGAAACCGCGGCGCGGCGGCTGCGCCGCCACCAGTTCGCGCAGATGCGCATTGATTTCTTTTTCCTCAATCGTCTGGCTGGACGCCATGTTGCGGTCCAAGGCATCGACCAGCAACTCGGTCTTCAGCCGATAGCGCTTGGCGTCGATTTCCTCCCCCGTCGTCCGCTCCATTCGCGCCGGCCAGACCAGCAGCAGCAAAACGAGGGCCAGCCCCCACGGCAGAAAAAGCCGAAATCCGGCGAGGAAACCGGCGCTTGTTCCGCTTTGGAAGGAGGGCTTCATCGGGCCTTAGTTCCAGCCGCTCCCCGCCGGCTACTTGGCCGGCTTGTCCGCCTTGGCTTCGGACTTGCCCCTATCCACTTTCTTTTCCCCGGATTTCTCCCCGGCGTGGGGCGCGGGCGAGGTCTTCTTGTAGTCCGTCTGGTAGAACCCGGAGCCTTTGAAGATGATGCCCGCGCCGCCCGACAGGAGCCGCGCCACCCGGCCCTTGCATTTGGGACATGTCTTCAGCGCCGCCGCCGTGATGGATTGGAACCGCTCGAAGCGGTGGCCGCACTTGCGGCATTCGTACTCGTACGTGGGCATGCTCGCCTATCCTTCCCGAATTTCGGCGGGCAACTGGGCTTTCAGCGCCGCGCTGACTTTTTCCTGGAACCCGTTGGCCGCCTCGTCGGTCAGCGTCCCGGTCTTGGAACGGTACGTGAACGCATAGGCCATGCTCTTGCGGCCCTGGCCCAGGTTTTTGCCCTGGTAGATGTCGAACAGTTCGATTTTTTCCAGCTCCGGAGGAGCCGCCGCGCGCGCGACGGCCAACACCTGTTCGTGGCGCACGGCGGCCGCCACGATCAGCGCCGCGTCGCGCCGGATGCTCGGATAGCTTGGGGGCGGCACCAAGGCCTGCCTGGCATCCACGTCTTTCACCAGCGGCCCGACGGCGGCTTCCAGCAAACCCACCGGCTCGTGGAGGCGCCACTCTTTCGCGATGTCCGCCTTCAGCAGGCCCAGCCAACCCACGACCGCGCCATCCACGACGATCTCCATGCCGCGCCCCGGCTCGCTCCAGGGACGATCCGCCGGCCGCAGCGCCGCGCCGCGCAAATCTAGCGCAGCGGCCGCCTGCTCCCACAGGCCCTTGATCCATAAAAACATCTCCAGTCCATCCACGGGCTTGAATTGGTCCAGCCCCGTGCGGCCGACCGGTCCGGACAAGCCAACCGCGATGTGGTCGTCTTCCGTCGGCAAGCCTTCCGGACCCAACCGGAAAATGCGGCCGGTCTCGAAAAACGCCACCGGAGTGACTTGGCGCGAGAAATTCAGCCCGATGGTCTCGGCCATTTGCGGCAGCAGGGCATCGCGCATGACCGTGTGATCCGCCGTCAGCGGATTCGCCAGCTTGACCCGGTTGGGCGCGTTGTCCTTGTCGAAGAGGTCGAGCAGGCCTTCCGCCAGAAAGCTGTAATTCACGATTTGCTGGAGCCCCAGCCCGGCCATGACATCGCGCAGCCGCGCCTGCGCCTGCGCGGGTTGGTCGTCCGCATCCGGCACGATGGTCGCCATCGAACGCACCGGCGGCAACTTCTTCAGCCCGTGGATGCGCGCGAATTCCTCGATCAAATCCGCCTCGCGCGTCAGGTCCTCGCGGAATGTCGGCACCTGCACTTCGATCGCGTCCGATCCGCACTTCAATACCTTCAAATCCAGCGCCGCGAAGACCTGCGCGATCTCTTCCGGCGTCGCCGCGATACCCAGCAGG
>JAKLIL010000282.1 GCA_022709625.1 Verrucomicrobiota bacterium | reverse complement strand
CCCCGATTTTTCCGCCGCCGAACGGGCCGCCCGGGCGGCCTTTGCCCGCCACACCGCCTTGCGTCCGTTCCGCCACCCGCTGCGTGAAGCCCGCCTGCGCCGCGCCGCTGCGCCGGGCGAGCGCGCCCTGCGCGGCCGCGAAATCTGGATCTGGGACGACCGGTCCGCGCAGGCCATTCCCGCCTACATCTCCAGGGATCGACACCGCATGCTCCCGGCGGCCAACATTGCCGGAGCCATCCGCCACGTCGCGGCCAAAGGGCTCCCGCTGTGGTTGGCCTACCGCCGATTTCTCGCCCGCAGCTTCCAATCGCCTGTTCCGTTCGACGGCGCCATCGGCCTGACGCTCGACGCCGATCCCGCGACCTGGGCGCGCCAGCTGGAATTTCTCGCCCGCCTGCAGGGCGGGACAAAATTGCCGCTGCTGTTGCGCTTGTACCACCATCGGAATCCCGATGACTGGCACTGGACGCTCGACCAGGCGCTGAACCTACATCGGCAAGGCCATGCCGTTGCCCTCGGGCTCGTGCAGGACCGCCGGGCCATCCGCGAACCCAAAGGCTGGCGCCAGATGGTGTCGCTCGCCTTCGACCGCGCGCATGGGTTCGCCGACTTCTTCGAGGTCGGCCACGCCACCAACCGCAGCAAATGGGGCGTGTGGGATTACCGCGAGTATCTCCGGCTGCTCGATCCCGTCCGGGCGAGTCTCATCCAGTATCCCGAGGCAAGAATTGTCGGTCCCGCGTGCATCGACTTCGAGCCCCTCGCCTTGGGCGCACTCCTGGGTTTGCTGCCCCGCGACCTGCCCTTCCACGCACTCTCCCACCACCTCTACGTCGACCGGCGCGGGGCGCCCGAAAACCGCCAAGGGCCGTTCGACGCGGTCGGCAAATGCGCGCTGCTGCGGGCCTACGCCCATGTCCACGGATTTGCCGACGACCGATTGGTTGTCAGCGAGGTCAATTGGCCTCTGCGCGGCACCGGCGTTTGGTCGCCGGTCAATTCCCCCTACGAAACCCTCGATCCTCGTACCAACGACCCTTCCGTCGACGAGGAGCAATATGCCGCCTACATGGCCCGTTATCTGCTGCTCACGATCGCCTCCGGCCACGTGGCCCGCGTCTACTGGTGGCGGCTGGCGGCCCGCGGATTTGGGCTCATCGACGACACCGATCCCGCGGCTTGGCGCCCCCGCCCCGCCTTCCACGCCCTGCAGCAACTGCTCCAACGCCTCGCCGGCGCTACTTTTATGAGGAAACCCGCCGCGCCGCCGGGCGAGTTTGCCATCGAATTCGCCACGCCCGGCGGCGTTCCCAAAACCGTACGCTGGACCCGCGACACCGCGCCGGAATTCTCCTAACCGCGCGCAGGCAACAACACCGGATTGCATCGGGTCTCCTGGCGTGGTACGGTTCGCACCCCAAAAAGATGCAACAGAGCGTGTCATCCGTTGTTTGGCCGTGGCGCGATAAGCCGGCGGCAACCGTTCCCCAGAAGATCGAACCAAAAGTTCCGGCGGTGCTGCTGCAAACGGCCGTCATGGCGGCCATTGGCGCCGGGCTGTATGGGTGGCTGGAACATCGGCGCATGGGACTCGTCGTTTGGGCCTTCGCGGGAATTGTGCTGGTTTCCGGCCTGTTCATCCCGCCGCTCTTTGCCGCCATCGAACGTTTTGGCCAGCGGTTGGGCAAATGGGTCGGCGCGATCCTGACCTGGGGCCTGCTGGTTCCGTTCTATTACCTCTGTTTCTTCCCGCTCCATCTGATCCAGAAGTTCCAAGGCAAGGATCCCCTCCAGCGCCGGATCCACGCCGGCGAGCCGACCTATTGGACCCCGCGGAAGCCCGTTGGAAACGTCGCGCAATACCGGAAACAATTCTGATGAACATTCTCGGCATCAGCGCGTTCTATCACGATTCCGCCGCGGCCCTCGTGCGCGACGGAAAAATCATCGCCGCCGCCCAGGAAGAGCGCTTCACCCGCAAGAAGCACGACTCCGATTTCCCCCTCCACGCCGTGCGCTATTGCCTGGCCGAGGGCGGCATCGAGCCGGGCCAGCTCGACGCGGTGGCCTTCTACGACAAGCCCATCAACAAGTTTGCGCGCATTTTGGAAACCTACGTGGGCGTCGCCCCCAAGGGCCTCCAATCCTTCATGATGGCCCTGCCCATCTGGCTCAAGCAGAAGCTCTGGATTCCGCCCGCGATCGAAACCGCCCTCGAACAGGCCGGTATTCCGATGCCGCCCGAGATTTTCTTTCCCGAGCACCACGAATCGCACGCCGGCAGCGCATTCTATCCTTCCCCCTACGAAAGCGCCGCGATCCTGACCGTCGACGGCGTCGGCGAATGGGCCACCAGCACCATTGGCCATGGCCGGGGCAACAAGGTGGAAATCATCAAGGAACTCCGCTTCCCCCACTCCCTCGGCCTGCTCTATTCCGCCTTCACCTACTTTACCGGTTTCAAGGTCAATTCCGGCGAATACAAGCTCATGGGCCTAGCCCCCTACGGCAACCCCGTCTTCGTCGACCTCATCCGCGAGAAGCTCCTCGACCTGCGCGACGACGGCTCCTTCCGCCTCAACCTCGACTACTTCGGCTACCTCGACGGCCTGACCATGACCAACAACCGCTTCGACGAGCTGTTCGGCGGCCCGCCCCGCAAGGCCGAGTCCGACCTCACCCAGCGCGAAATGGACATCGCCGCCTCCATCCAGGTCGTCACCGAGGACATCGTCCTGAACATGGCCCGCCACGCCAAGGCCGTCACCGGCGAGAAATACCTCTGCATGGCCGGCGGCGTCGCCCTCAACTGCGTCGCCAACGGCCGCCTCCTCCGCGAAAACATCTTCGAGGACATCTGGATCCAGCCCGCGGCCGGCGACGCCGGCGGCGCCCTCGGCTGCGCCCTCATCGCCTGGCACCAGGTCAAGGGCAACCCCCGCGCCGCCGACGGCCGGCGCGACCAGATGAACGGCGCCTACCTCGGCCCCGACTTCCCCGACGACGAAATCGACGCCTTCCTGAAGGCCAAGGGCTATCCCGCCACCAAATATGACGCGAACCAATGGGGCCAAACCATCGCCAAGCTCATCGCCGAGGAAAACGTCATCGGCCTCTGCCAGGGCCGCATGGAATTCGGCCCGCGCGCGCTGGGCGGACGCTCCATCATCGGCGACGCC
>JAKLIL010000281.1 GCA_022709625.1 Verrucomicrobiota bacterium | reverse complement strand
GCATCGATTTGGCTGTATATTCGCATGTGATCGTGCAACCGTAGGGAACCGCAGAGCAAAGGAGCGCACAATGAGTACGGCGTGGAAAACGATGGTGCTGGTTTGGGCGGCGGGAGCCGCGGCGGCGCTGGCCGCCCCGAAGGCGGCTTTGTTCGTGCAAAACCGGGCCGGCGCCCCGTTGGAGGCGCAGTTGGATGCCTTCAACGATCTGGTGGGCTCCCGCCTGACGGACGCCGGCTTCGAAGTGATCCGGGCACAGGATGCGCTGGACCGCTTCGTGGAATCGCGCGCCGCCGAGGAAAGCCAAATCCTCCGCCAGTCGGTGGAAACGTTGCAGACCGCCAAATCGGAAGGCACCGTCGACGGGCCCTCCCGCGAAGCGCCGGCGTTGCGCATCGCCCAAGCGCTTGGTGCGGACTACCTGGTGTTCGCCTCGCTGGTCTCGCTAGGCGAGAACAAAGTGAACATCACGGCCTACAATACGGTCCAGCAACAGACCATGACGACGCTCCGCCTGGCCCTGCGCGTGCTCGAGGGCGGCCACGGCGCGCAAATCTACGGCGATACGATCGCGGTGAACGAGAAGGTGATGGAAAACGCCAACTTGCAGGTGCAGGCGGGCGACTTGGTGAATACCTTGCTGGATCGCGGCGCGGCGGAATTGGCCGCGCGCGTCGGCCAAAGCGTCGCCAAGATTGCCGCGACGCCGCCGGAGGCCGCCTTGGCCACGGTCACGGTGACGACGTCCGCCGCGGGCGCGGCGGTCGAAGTGGACGGCATCGTCGTAGGCACCGCCCCGGGCCAGATCCAGGTGCGGCCAGGCGTGCACGAAGTGCGCGTCACCCGCGAAGGCTACGCAACCTGGGAGAAAAGCGTCGCCTTCCACGACGGACAAACCTTGGATATTCCCATGGAACTGTCCGGCACCGGCCTCGCCCGCAAGGGCGAACTCGAAGCGCAGGCCATTGCGCGCGAACAAAGCGCGGCCGACGCCCAAGCCACCGTCCTGGCGGCCAGCAACAGCTACATCCGCCTCGAAGGCATGCCGGCGCAGTCGCTCTCCATCGGCGATACGGGCACGGCAGGCGCGGATTCGATCAACGTGATCCAGCAAAAGTGAAACCGGCCAAGGGGAGCAGACACATGAAAAACATATGGATTCTGGGATTGGCGGCGCTCGCGGCCGCGCTGGTGGCGGGCTGCGCCGCGCCCAACACCGCGGGCCTCACCGTGGGCGCGGAAACCGACGCCGAAGGCAACCTGCAGCAGGTGCTGCAGACCGACAACGCCAAACTGGCCCGGCATCTGCAGGTCGCGGACATGTCCGTCGGCCAGACGAAAAACGGGCTGATGAAGGCCAGCGTGAAACTGACCTCGACCCTCAACAAGGACGTCGTGGCGCAGTCGAAGTTCGTCTGGTTCGATGCGGACGGCGTCGAAATCGACATTGATACCGACGCCTGGCGGCCGCTGGCGCTGCACGGCAAGGAGACCCACTCCATCCAGGGCGTGGCGCCCAACGCCGCCGCGGTTTCCTTCAAGCTGCGCGTGCGCGAAGGCGAGAAGACCCGCTGGATCATCAAGTGAGAACCGGCGGCAACAACGGACGTAGAACCACAAGGGGGCGGAACCGCCCCGAGGAGAAACCCATGAAAACGACGATCAAACTCATCGTGGCGGCCGGCATCCTCGCGCTGCTGGCGGCGGGCTGCGCCACCACCGTCCAATACGGCGACGCCACATCGGCCAAGCCCATCAGCACGGACTTCGGCTCGTCCGATCTACAGCAGATCGCGGCGAAAATGGTCGATTCCATGCTCGCCGACGAAGCTCTGCAGAAGATCGCGGTCGATGGCCCGCCCTTGCTGATCGTGGACAAGGTCAAGAACAAGACCATGCAGCACATCGACACCGAATCGGTCACGGACAGCATTCGCACGAAACTGATCCGCTCCGGGATGTTCAGCTTTCAGGACCGGACCACCGAAGCCGCGCTGCAGGAAGAACTGGCCTATCAGCAAGGGGCGGCGGCGCAACCCATTGCCGCCGGCCAGCAGGACGCTCCCCGGTACATGCTGACCTCCAACCTGTCGGAAATCGAGCAGGAGCAGGGCCGGCTCAAGGACGTGTACTACAAGTTCACCATGAGCTTGCGCGACCTCAAATCCGGCCGCCTCGTCTGGGCGGACGAGCAGGAAATTCGCAAGCAGCGGACCAAGTCCGTTCTAGGGAGATGAACATGAGGAAAATAGGCTTGGCATTCCTGGCGCTGGCCCTGGTGGCGGGTGCGGCTTCCGCCGTTGATCTGACGCCTCTTCAAATCGGGATCTGGGGTCCCAAGGCCCAGTTGTTTCCCGGCCAAACCCGCGTCATGGGCTTGCGGCTGAACTTGGCCATGAGCGACAACCAGGAAGTGGTGGGCTTCGACCTCGGCCTCGCCAGCCGGGCGACGACCGCCAAGGCCATCCAGGCCAATCTGGTGAACCTGGTGAAGGAAGACTTCGCCGGCGTGGGCGTGGGCTTGTTCAACCAGGTAGGGTCGGCGGCCGGCCTTCAAGCGGGGCTGTTCAACACCGTGGAGCACGACGTGAGCGGCTTCCAAGTGGGGCTGTTCAACATGGCGGACAGCGTGGAAGGCATCCAGATCGGCCTCCTCAACCGAACGACCTCGATGCGCGGCCTCCAAATCGGACTCGTGAACCTGATCGAAGAAGGTCCCGTGACTTTCTTCCCCATCCTCAACGCGGCCTTTTAACGGCGGCCGCGCGCCGCGGGGAGATTGCCATGTTCCGGAAATCGATATTGCAATCGTTGATTCTGGCCGGCGTGGCTTTGCTCGCGCCGGCCGGCGGCGTGGCGGCCGAGGAACCCGCGGTTCCCATGCTGCGCCATGCCGTGGCCTGTCCGCCGTTCCAGGGCGAACCGAAATTGGCGGCCCGCTACCACGCCGAATTGGTCCAGATGCTGAAAGCGTCGCCGGGCATCGATTTTCTGGAGGGGCCCCGCGCGGCGGGCCGGCAGGCGCCGGAATTCGCGTTCCAGGTCGATGGCTCGGTTGCTACCAACGAAGAAGGTCAAACATTCGTCATGGTTACGCTTCTCGATCGGGCGCGGGACGAACGGCTGGCGTCGTACGTCGCCGCCGCCGCCGCCGATCCGGAAGTCCTCGCGGCGTGGAAGCGGACCATC
>JAKLIL010000280.1 GCA_022709625.1 Verrucomicrobiota bacterium | reverse complement strand
CGTTGGGCGAAAGCCCCGCCTTCTGGCTCAGATGGCTCAGCATCTCGTCCCTTCCCCAACCCTGTTCCGGAGCGACCTGCGGCAGAAAGACGGCGGAACGCCCGCGATATTCCAGCACCATGCCGTGCCGGCCGATTTCGATGTCCCGATAGGATTTCACCGGTACCGGCGGCGTCAACGCGCTGATCTCCACGCGGATTTTCGGGAACTCCCGCGCGGACAAGGGCGAAAACCGCGGATCGTTGAAGGCGGCGTCGATGGCGTGGTCGAGGACGACGTCGGCCAAGGCCCGGCGCGGAAAGATTTCGCCGATGCACCCGCGCAATTCGCCGCCGATGGTCAAGGTGACGAAGCCCCCCATTTTCCGCTTCATGGCAGGCGTGGGTTGCACGCCGAGGTCCTCGGGTTCGGCAGGCTTTCTCCCTTTCAAAGTCTGTTCGATCGCGTTGCGGGCAAGCGTCAACAGGGCCTGTTTGTCCTGGTCCGACCATTCCGTTTGGGCGGTCGCTTCCTTTTTTGCGACCTTGGCGGCCGGGCCCTTGCCGTAGAATCCGATGGAAACGTAGCTGACCGAATTGTCGAAATCGCCCGTCCGGTTTCCGGACGTGTCGTAGGCCAATTCGCGGGCCTGGAAGCCCGCCGGCAGCATGTGCAGCAGAACGCCAATGCTGTCCTGTCCGCAGATGGTCGCGCCCGTGCGCTCGCAGTAGGCGGCGAAGCCGTTCGCATCTCCCGCGAGAATCCGTTCGATGGCGCCGCCATCGAGCTGGCGGAGATTGGCCGCCACGTTGGTGCGGAAGGGCACATAGCCGAAATTCGGCCCGTAGTGGGTAAAGTCGGAGCTGACGACCAGCGCGGTGCGGTCGTCCATCAGCTTCTCCAGCGCGGCGGCGACCTGCCGGCGGCCGGCGTCGTCGAATTGGCCCAAGGTCACGGGCACCAGTTTCCAGTCGCGGCCGGCCAAGGCGACTTGCAGCAACGGCAACTGCATTTCCACGCTGTTTTCCCCGCGCCGCGTCGCGGGATTGTCGACGAACAGGGGATTTTCCAGGAGGGCGCCGATGGCTTCCGTGTCCAGCGGCGTTTCGCCCAGCGGCGAACGGAAGGCGGATTCCCGCGCGGGCACGCTGGCCCGGCCGGGCATGCCGACGCGATGGGCAAACCCGAGCACCACCACGCGCCCCAGACTCGTCCGCGCCGCAATGGCCTTGGCCCCGGCCGCCGCGCAGGGTCCCGAGTAGGCGTAGCCGGCGTGCGGCACGACGACGGCGTAGATGGCGGGATCGGCGGCCACCTGGGCATCGCGGAGATACCCCTCCAATTCCGCTTTCAGCCGGGCGGGA
The DNA here is from genome assembly GCA_022709625.1 of Verrucomicrobiota bacterium. Taxonomy (GTDB): domain Bacteria; phylum Verrucomicrobiota; class Kiritimatiellia; order CAIQIC01; family Lenti-01; genus Lenti-01. The sequence goes on along the minus strand of JAKLIL010000280.1, from coordinate 1,851 downwards.
TTGGCTTCGTACCACGCCCCCGCCAAGGTCGCTTCCATGCAGGTCCGGTTCATGGTTTGCTCTCCTTCCCGCGCGCACGCGGCGGTCGCCAGCAACACGCCCAGCGCCAGGCCACGGTTTCTAGTCATTGCGCAACGCCTCCGCCGGCGGCAGGCGGGCGGCCCGCCATGCCGGCCCTATGGCGCATAATACGCCAACGACCCCGCCTACCGCAAACGGCAAGAGCCGCGCGCCCAACCCGAAATGGAACGGCAACGGAAACCGTTCGCCCAGCCAGCGCAGCGTCGCTTCCGCCGCCGCCATGCCCGCCAAGGCCGACAGGCCGGTCAATACCAGCGCTTCGGTTACGAACAAGCCGGCGACGTCCCACCGCCGCGCTCCCAGCGCGCGCCGCAAGCCGATCTCCGGAATCCGTTCGCGGACACCCGTCAACAGCAAACCCGCGAGCGTCACGCCCCCGAGCAGCAGTCCCAGTCCGCCGGCGGATCCCGCCGTCCAGGCGATGGCCCGCTGCCAACGGCGGATGCCTTGCAGCAAGGATTGGGGAGTAATCCATTCGATGCCGTCGGAACCGAACCCAGGCTGGCTCATCAACGCCGCCACCCGCCGGCGCAAATCCTCCGGCGCCGCATCGCCGACGGCGCGGAACAAGATGGCCTCCACGCGTTGCAGGTCGTATGCCTCGCGGGCTTCCAGCGTGTCGGCCGTATGCGGAATGCAAACGGCGTTTTCCGGCAGAACCGCGAGCGGCAATCCGGTGGATTCGTGGCAACCCACCAACCGGTACGGTTCCTGGTCCAGGACGATCAGGGTCCCGACTTCCCAGCGGTTGCGTCGGCAGAGATCGACGGAAGCCATGGCCACGCGGGCGCCTTGGCGCATGTCCGTCTCGTCCAGCGCCCGGCCGGCGACAAACCGCCAGCCCCGGGCCCGCGCCAACTCGGCATCGGCCGCGACGGCCACCCCCTTGGAGCCCGCCGGCGCCGGCAGGATTTTCAGACCGGACACCAGCGCCCCTGCGCCCAAATTCGCGCGGAGAAATTCCACGTGGCGGCGGTTCCAGCCGGGTTCCGCCGCCTTGTCGGACCGCGCCAGAACGAACGTTTCGGCACCGAACGACTGCACCAGATCCCGCGCTTGGCGCCGCAAGGCATCGAGGGTGGCCAGCAGGATCGCCACGGCGAAAAAACCGACGGTCAAGCTCGCCAAGGCCAACGCCGACCGCGCGGGCCCGGTCCGCATACCGATCCACAGGTCTGCCGCGATTTTGTTCATGTGGTCAAGGCAGGAGGACGCGCTCGCCTTCGGTCAAGCCGGCCACGATTTCCATATGCGTGGCGTCGGCCAAACCGGTCTGGACTACGACTTCCTCCCCCGATGCTTTGCGGACAAAGGCCCGGGGGCCGCGCCACGCGACCGCCTCGCGCGGCAGCCGGAGCGCGTTGGACGACTCGCCGGCGACGATTTCGGCGCGGACGGAAATGCCAAGAGGCAATGGACTCGCCAAGGGATCGAGGGCGACGACCACCGGAAAAAACTTGCGCCAGAGCGGTTGGCCGGGCTGGGTTTGCGCCATTCCTCCCACGCTTTCGACGCGGCCGACCAGGCGCAATTCCGGAAAAGCGGTCGCTACGCCTTCCAAGGGGTTTCCGGGGCGCACCCACGACAGCTCGGCCTCGCCGACAAATCCGCGCACCACGTGTTCGGTCGGATCCGGCAAGCAGAGAAACGCCTGGTTGTGGAACAAGGTGTCGCCCACGTGGGCCGGCCGGTATTCCCCGCCCACCGGCAACGGAATCAAGGTGGCCACGCCGGCGACCGGCGCCCGCACTTCGCAGAGGTCCTTTTGCC
>JAKLIL010000028.1 GCA_022709625.1 Verrucomicrobiota bacterium | reverse complement strand
GCCGGCAATCGCTGCATCCGCGGCTTCATGCTCGAAAGCAACCTCGAGTGGGGCGCCCAGCCCATGCAGGCCGATCCCCGGAATCTCAACCCCCGCTGCTCCGTCACCGACGCCTGCATCGACTGGCCCACCACCGAGGCCCTCCTGCGCGAAGCGCATGACCGCCTCCGGAAAATCATCAAATGAGTGTAGACAGGATTAACAGGATTGACAGGATGTCCGGAGTCCGCATGACATGGTTTCAAACGACTTCGGTTTGCCGTCCGCGGAACGTGGAAGCGCGGAAAATGATTTTGAAAAACGAGGGTGCTTTTCGGCGCAATAAGCGCCTGGATTTTCCGATGATGCCGCTTTGCGGGCGACCCGAGCAGTACTCGCGGACGCGAGTGGTCGCCTGCGAAGCGGCAGGGCGGAAAAGACGGGCCTTCGTTTTGCCGCCTCGTTTTTCAACATCCTTTTCCGCAGATTTCTGTTCACCCACTACCCCATGCCGCACCTCATGACCACGAAACTTGGCGGACGCTATCCCGACGCCGCCGGCCACTTCGGCCCCTACGGCGGCCGCTTCGTCGGCGAAACCCTCATGACCGCCCTCCTCGACGTTGAAGCCGCCTGGAAGTCGGCCAAGAACGATCCCGCTTTCCTGGCCGAATTCCGCGCCATGCTGCGCGACTACGCCGGCCGGCCCACGCCGCTCGACTGCGCCGAACGCCTCTCCGCCCAACTCGGCGGCGCGCGCCTCTGGCTCAAGCGCGAGGACTGCACCCACACCGGCGCGCACAAGATCAACAACGTCGTCGGCCAGGGCTTCCTCGCCCGCCGCATGGGCAAGAGGCGGGTCATCGCCGAAACCGGCGCCGGCCAGCACGGCGTCGCCACCGCCACCATCGCCGCCCGTTTCGGCTTCGACTGCAAGGTCTTCATGGGCGCGGAGGACATCCGGCGCCAGGCGCCCAACGTCCGCCGCATGGAACTCCTCGGCGCGCAGGTCGTGCCCGTGACTTCCGGCACCAGCACCCTCAAGGACGCCATGAACGAGGCGCTGCGCTACTGGTCCGGCGCCAGCGCGGACACGTTCTACGTCATCGGCACCGTCTCCGGCCCGCACCCCTATCCCGAAATGGTCCGCGACTTCCAGCGCGTCATCGGCGACGAAGCCCGCGCGCAGTTCCTCGAAAAATGCGGCCAGCTCCCCGACCTGCTCGTCGCCTGCGTCGGCGGCGGCTCGAACGCCATGGGCCTGTTCTATCCTTTCCTCGACGATCCGTGCGAAATGATCGGCGCCGAAGCCGCCGGCGACGGCCTCGACACGCCGCGCCACGCGGCCTCGCTCTGCGGCGGCTCGCCCGGCGAACTCCACGGCGCCCTGACCTACCTGCTGCAAAGCGACGAAGGCCAGATCCACGAGGCCTGGTCCATCTCCGCCGGCCTCGACTATCCCGGCGTCGGCCCCGAACACGCCCTGCTGCACGATTTGAAGCGCGTCCGCTACGAAGGCATCACCGATCGCGAAGCCGTCGCGGCATTCCAGATGCTCTGCAAATACGAGGGCATCATTCCCGCCCTTGAAAGCTCGCACGCCCTCGCCGCGGCCCTCCGCGCGGCCCGGAAACGCCCCGCGGCGCAGAACATCCTCGTCAGCCTCTCCGGCCGCGGCGACAAGGACCTCGACCACGTCACCCGCTGGCTCAAGGAGCATCAGAGCCAGAATTCAGGAGTCAGGAGTCAGAATCAGGAAAGGGCTGACCGTTTCGGTTTTCCACGCCATGGAAAATAGTTTTCCACACAGCGGAACGCTTTCTACGCCCGCCGTCCACAGGCCGTGGATGCAGAGGATTTCTTTTGGATCGGGGCGGGGCAGTTGCGCGGAAATAACCGGTAGATTTTCCGATGGGGACGCTTCGCGGACGACCCGAGCTGGACTAGTGTCCGCGAGGGGTCGGTCTCGGAGCGTCTACGCGGAAAAGATGCCGGTTGGTTTCCGCGCCGCCCAAATCCGAAAGAAATCCTCTCGCGCAAGCCTGCGCCACCTCCCACCCCCCAGCACCACCCCATGAACCGCATCACCGCCACTTTCCAAAAACTCGCCGCCCAACAGCGAAAAGCTCTTGTCGGCTATCTCACCGCCGGCGATCCGAATCCGGAAACGAGCATCGAGATCCTGCGCGCCGCCTGCGGCGCCGGGATCGACGTCCTCGAACTCGGCGTGCCCTTTTCCGACCCCACCGCCGACGGCCCCGTCATCCAGGAGGCTTCGCAACGCGCCCTCAAAGCCGGCATGACGCTGACGAAGACCCTCGACATCGCCGCGCGCCTGCGCCGCGAGTCCGAAATTTCGATCATGCTCTTCGGCTACTACAACCCCCTCTTCAAGTACGGCCTCGAGCGCCTCGCCAAGGCCGCGCACGCGGCGGGCGTCGATGGCCTGCTCGTCGTCGATCTCCCGCCCGAGGAAGCCGGTCCTCTGCGCGCCGCGCTGCAGGGCACCGACATCCAGATCGTCTTCCTCGTCGCACCCACCACGCGGCCCGACCGCGTGAAAAAAATCGCGGCCGAAACCGGCGGCTTCCTGTATCTCGTCACCAAGGCCGGCACCACCGGCGAAGGCGGCTTGGATTACGAGGCGATCCGGAAACACGCCGCCGAGGTCAAGGCCGTCAGTCCGCTGCCCGTTTGCCTCGGCTTCGGCATCCGCAACGGCGCCGACGCGCGCAAACTCGCGCCCATGGCCGACGGCGTCATCGTCGGCTCGACCCTTTGCAACGTCGTGGGCCAAGCCCCCGCCGCCCCCGATCTCCCCGCGCGCATGACGGGAAAAATCCGCGACCTGCGCGTAGGCCTCGACGAGGCGTGAAACCGTACGATCCGTTCCCAGCCATAGAGACGCCAGCCGCGCAACAGGCCCCAAGCGTCAAGAGGATTCACGCCAAAGCGATTCGGCGTATTCCGGCTCCCTTGCGCCGGTCGAAACGATGAATGGCGAAGATTCGCAACTTGCCGAAGAAGATCCCGCGCCGATCCCTACAACCATATCGCCCATTCAAACGGAATCTGGCGCGAAAAAAAAACATGGGCGCGCGGTTTGCCGTGCTCGATTCCGTGCCGGAGGAAGAAGTGGCGGTTACGTGGAGGGACATGCGCTAGGCGCCGTTGCGGCGTTTCCATTTGGGCTCGGGGGAAGGACGCAGCCCCGCCTGTTTCACCGCGCCGACGTAGATGCCGTCGACGATTTTCTCGCATTCTTTCACCAGCGCTTCGGAAACGCGCACGGTCAACTCGCTGGAGGCCCGGACGTGGACCTTGGCGTTGTCGGGATAGAGCAGGCAGATGTGCACGGGGGTGGTGCCCGGCCGCCGGGGATCCCCGCCGTGGCGGCGCAACACGTCCCGCAGCGCGCGCATCTTGTCTTCGGACCAGGTGCCCACGTTGACATGCAGGCTCAAGGCCTGGGTGAAGCGCGCGGGCACTTCGTCGATGGGATAGACTTCGTCCACTGCGAGGGAGGAGGCGCCGCCGTTGGCCGCGCCGTCGCCCGACGAGCCGCCGTTGTCCCGGCGCACGGACCCGCAGAGCATCACGGCCGCATCGGGCTGCAGCAGGACGCCGTAGCGCTCGAAGGCGTCCGGAAACGCCACGGCGGCGAGCGCGCCTTCGAGCGTGTCGAGACGAAACGACAGCATCGGCCGCGGGGGGTCGTCGCCGCGGGGCTTCGTGAAGCGCTTCTGGGCGTTCACGACGAGGCCGCCGATGCGCGTGCGCGTGCGCTCCGGCAACTGCGCGAACTCGGCCGCGCTGTGCAGATTGTATTTTTCCAGAGTCCAGCGGCAGGCCAGCAGCGGATGCCCGGAAATGTAGAAGCCGATCAGTTCCTTTTCGAACGCCAGCATTTGTTTTTGCGGCCAGGCTGCGACGGGCGGCAAATCCCGGTCGGCCATGTGCACGCCGGCGGCGCCTTCGCCGCCCAGCGCGTCGAACAGCGAGGCCTGGCCCATGGCCTTGTCCTTGCGGCGCGAGGCGGCATAGCCCATGGCCGTCTCGATGCCGGCGAACAGGCGGCCGCGCATCAGGTCCGTGAAGTCGAACGCGCCGCACTTGACGAGGGCCTCGATGGTTTTCTTGTTCACGTCGCCGTTGTCGATGCGCTCGCAGAAATCCACCAGCCCCTGGAACGGGCCGCGGGCCTCGCGTTCCTGGACCAGCGCGGCGACGGCGCCGGCGCCGACGCCCTTGACGCCGGCGAGACCATAGCGGATCGCCCCCTTGGCGGGCGTGAAGCGCAGGCCGCTTTCGTTCACGTCCGGCGGCAGCACGCGGATATCCATCTTCTGCGCCTCGGCCACCAGCACCGGCAGCTTGTCCGTGTTGCCGATTTCCGACGACAGCATCGCCGCCATGAACTCCACCGGGTGGTTGGCCTTCAGGTACGCGGTTTGGAACGACACGATCCCATAGGCCGCCGAGTGGGACTTGTTGAAGCCATAGCGCGCGAACTCGGCGATCTGGTCGAAAATCGCTCCGGCTTTCGCGGCGTTGCAGGTCTTGTGCTTCACGCAACCGTCGACGAACGCCTGGCGCTGCTTGGCCATTTCCTCGGGCTTCTTCTTGCCCATCGCGCGGCGCAGGATGTCGCCCTTGCCCAGGCTGAAGCCCGCGAGGATGCCGGCGGCCTGCTGCACCTGCTCCTGGTAGATCATGATGCCGTAGGTTTCCTTGAGGATGGGCTCCAGCAGCGGGTGCGGATATTCGATCGGCTCCCGGCCGTGCTTGCGGGCGATGAACTTGGGGATCATCTTCATCGGCCCGGGCCGGTAGAGGGCGATCATGGCGATCAGCTCCTCGATCTTGTTGAGCTGGAGCTGCCGCAGCAGGTCGCGCATGCCGTCGGATTCCACCTGGAACACGCCCACGGTGTCGCCCCGCGCCAGCAGCTCGTAGGTCTTGGGATCGTCGAGCGGCAGGGCGTCGGGAGCGAGGGCGACGCCCGTCGTGCGCTTGACGTTGTCGCATGCCTCCTGCACCACGGTGAGGGTCTTGAGGCCCAGGAAATCCATCTTCAGGAGGCCCGCCTCCTCCAGCGGGTTGGACTCCCACTGGGAAATGACGTTGCCTTCCTTGTCCTTCGTCAGCGGGACCAGTTCGATCAGCGGCCGCTCCGCGATGACCACCCCGGCGGCGTGCGTACCCGTCTGGCGGGGCATGTCCTCGAGCGGCGGGGCGAACTGCATGATCTGCTTCGCCAGCGGATCGGACCGGCAGGCGTTGGCGAAATCAAGGCTGTCCTTCCGGGCCTTGGCCAGGGTCGTGCCGGGCACTTCGGGCACCATCTTGGCGAGTTTGTCGCAGTCGGAGAGCGGGATTTCCAGTGCGCGGCCGATGTCGCGGATCAGGGTCTTGGCCCCCAGCGTGCCGTAGGTGACGATCTGCGCCACGTTCGCCGCGCCGTACTTGCCCTTCACGTAGTCGATCACCTCGCCGCGCCTCGTCTGGCAGAAATCGATGTCGAAGTCCGGCGGCGACACGCGCTCCGGATTGAGGAAGCGCTCGAAGATGAGGCCGTAGCGCAGCGGGTCGATGCCGGTGATGCCCATCGCGTAGGCGACGAGGCTGCCGGCGCCCGAGCCGCGCCCCGGCCCCACCGGCACGCCCATGTCCTTCGCCGCGCGGATGAAGTCCCACACCACGAGGAAATAGTTGAGGAAGCCCGTCTTCTCGATGACCCCCAGCTCGCGGAAGAACCGCTCCGCGATGGTCTTTTCGCGCGCGTCGCGCGGGTGCGCCAGGTCGGCCACCCCGTAGAGCTTGCGGACGCCCTCCGCCGCGATTTGTTCCAGGTACTGCCGATGCGTCAGGCCGTCGGGACAGCGGTAGTTCGGAAAATGCGGGTTCTTCTGGCCTTCCAGGGCCAATTCCACGTTGCAGCGTTCGGCGATCCTCCACGTATTCTCGATCGCTTCCGGCAGTTCCCGGAAGAGCTGGCGCATGTCGACCTCGTTCTTGAGGTAGTACTGGTCCGAGCCGTACTTCATGCGGTCCGGATCGCTCCATTTCGCCTGGGTCTGCAGGCACAGGAGCATTTCGTGCGGCACGGCGTGGTCCGGCTCCAGGTAATGCACGTCGTTGGTCGCCACCAGCGGCAGGCCCAGCCGCCGCGCCAATTCCACCAGTTTGCGGTTCACGCCCGCCTGTTCCGGCAGTTTCTGGTCCTGCACCTCGAGGTAGAACCGGTCCTTGCCGAGAATCTCCGCGTACTCGCCCGCCAGCCGCGCCGCCTTGTCGTCGAGCCCGTCCAGCAGCGCCTCGGACACTTCGCCCTTGAGGCACGCCGAGAGGCCCACGAGCCCTTCGCGGTGCTCCGCCAGCAGCGCCCGGTCGATGCGCGGCTTGTAGTAGAATCCGTCGAGGTGCGCCTTGCTCACCAAGGTCATCAGGTTGGCGAAGCCCCGCGCGGTTTCCGCCAACAACACCAGATGGTTCGCCTGCCGCCCGTTCACGAGCGTCTTCTCGCGATGGTTGCCCGGCGTGACGTAGATTTCGCAGCCCAGGATCGGCTTGAGGCCGTGCTTGCGCGCCGCCTTGTAGAAATGCACCGCGCCGTAGAGATTCCCGTGGTCGGTGATCGCCAGCGCCACCTGCCCGAGCGCGCGGGCGCGTTCCATCAGCGGGCTGTGGTGCTCCTCGCCCCGATCCAGCGCGCACATCCCGTCCAGCAGGCTGTACTCGGTGTGCAAATGCAGATGGGTGAATTTCGGTTCCACGGTCGTCGCGTCGGCAAAAGGGTGCGGGCTTCTTCTAGCCCAACGCGCCGGGGAATCCAAGCCCTTTCACCCCCCGTTGGCGTGCGCCGCAACCCGGTTTTCCCCAGCCGGAAAGCGGCGACGGCCGCCGGATTTCCCCCGTTTTCCATGGCGTGGAAAAACGGCTTCCCGGTTTTCCATGGCGTGGAAAAGCGGCCGCGCGCCGGTCAATAGAGATGGCACCAGACGCGGTGGTCGCCGGCCGCGCGCGCCGCCGGCGCCTCGCGGCGGCAAATCGGCATGGCCTGCGGGCAGCGCGGATGGAACGGGCAGCCGGGCGGCGGCCGCGCCGCGGAGGGCGGTTCGCCCGGCAGCGGTTTCCGTCGGCGCTCCACGCCCGGCACGGGCACCGCGGCCACCAGCGCCTGCGCGTAGGGATGCCGCGGCGCCGCCACCATCGCCTCCGCCGGCCCGATTTCCGCCAGCCGCCCGAGATACATCACCGCGATGCGGTGCGACACGTGCCGCAGCACGCTCAGGTCGTGCGCGATCATCAGGTAGGCCAATCCGTGCTTCCGTCGCAATTCCACCAAAAGATTGATCACCTGCGCCTGTACGCTGACGTCGAGCGCGCTGACCACTTCGTCGCAGACCACCAGATCCGGCCGCAGCGACAAGGCCCGCGCAATGCAGATGCGCTGCCGCTGCCCGCCCGAGAACTCGAACGGGTATTTCCACAGCGCGGCCGGCTCCAGGCCCACCTCCGCCAGCAGGCGCGTCGCCGCCGCTTCGCGCGATTCGCCCCGCAGCAGCCGATGCTCCGCCAGCCCCTCCGTCAGCAAATCGCAAATCGGCAGGCGGGGATTCAAGGACGCTTGGGGATCCTGGAACACCATCTGGATGCGCCGGCGCTGGTCCTTCGTCGGGGGCTTCCGCCGCGCGGGGGAAAAGAGCGTACGACCTTCCAGTTTCACCTCGCCCGCGGTCGGCCGTTCCAGGCCAGCCACGACGCGGCCCAGCGTCGTCTTGCCGCAGCCCGACTCCCCTGCCAGGCCGATGGTTTCGCCCCGCGCGAGTTCCAGCGAGACGTCTTCCACCGCGTGCACGTGGCCCTGGACCCGGGCCAGCACGCCGCGGCGAATCGGAAAACGGACCGCCACGCGTTCCACCGCGAGCCAGGAAGTTTCCGGAACCGACGTCATGCCGCCACCCTAGCCCGATTCACGGCGCAAGGAAACCGCGCAGTTGCTCGGCGCGGGCCGCCGCGTCCGCCCAGCCGTTTTGGTAGAGGCGCTCCAGTTCCGCGCGGTCTTGGCTGTAGCGCCCCACGTGCAGCGGTTGCGAGGGCCGGATCACCAGCACGCGGCCCGCCGCTTCCTCCGCCGCCAGATCGTCGAGTTCCCGGTTGTAGGTCTCGTGCTGGCGCAGGACCGCCTGCGCCAAGGCGGGAAAATGGCGGTACTTCAGGCGGATCGCCGCCCGCATGGCCGGCCGGGGCGACCGCTTGCGGAACCCGAGGTTGCGGGTCAGGATCGCGACGCGGCGCGCCTGGCCGTCCGCCGCCGCCTGCCGGAAGGGAATCGGATCCGCGATGCCGCCGTCGAGATAGAGCCGCCGGTTCACCCGCGCCATGCGCCCGACCACCGGCAACGACGAACTCGCCAGCAGCGCGTCGATCATCGGCGCGTCCTCCTTGTCGAAAAACACCGCCTGCCCCGTCCGGCAATCGGTGGCCCCGATGCGGAAGCGCACCGGCGCCGCCGCGAACGCGGCGAAGTCGAACGGAATCAGCTTCGGGATTTGGCGGTAGATGAACCGCATGCCGAAGGGATTGCCCTGCTTGGGCCAGTTGCGCCACGAGAAATAGCGCGGATCGCCCGCGAAGCGCGTGAAGATCTCGCGGTTGCGCCCGAACTGCCCCGCGACGTACGACGCCGCGTTGCTGATGCCCGCCGAGACGCCGATCACGTACGGAAAGCGAATGCCCGCCCGCAGGAACCAGTCCATCGCCCCCGAAGCGTACTGCGCGCGCATGCCGCCGCCCTCCAGCACCAGGGCCGCGTCGTTCCGCACGGGGAAGGCCGCCGGCATCGCGGCCCTACAGTTCGTTCACATAGCCGCCCGCGACGCCGTCCTCGCGGACAAACCCGTTCTGGAGAAAATACTTGGGCTGCGTAGGATGGCGCGCCACGGCGTGGAACCGCTTGATCCCTTGCTCCTTGAAAAACATCCGCTTCGTCTTGTAGAGGTAGCGCCCCGCCTTGAAGTCGCGGTATTCCCCGATCATGAAATCGATCACGATGTCCGCGTCTGGCCCGGCCTGGCGGTACGCGAACAAGCCCACCGGCAGCATGTTGCGGAACAGGACGCAGGTGTGCGCCGCCTGCAGCTCTTCGAACGTCAGCCCCGGCGCGAACTTCATCAGCTCCCGCTCGTGGAACAGGAAAAACCGCTTGAGATACTCCGCCCCCACGCTGGTCGCCGGCGCCAAATCGAAAAACGCGCTGTAGCGCAGCATTTGCAGCAGATGCCAGACGTCGACGCCCGCGATCAACAGGTTCATGAACACCACCGGCCACGCCCGCACCCAGTAGCCGTAGAGCGCGAACACCAGCGCGCCCACCAGATTGAGCTGCCGCAGCCGGTAGACGTTCGTCAGCAGCATCGAGACCAGAATGATCAGCGAGGCCGCGTAGCCGACGCCGTCCTTGACCATGTCGAGATTCATGGGAATTCCTTCAATCCGTCCAGCCCGGCCCGAACGGTCGCTTCACTATAGGCATCCGCCCATCCGCCGTCAAAACCTACGGGCCCAGCCGTTCGCCCGCCTGCAGCCGATGCCCCCGCAGGAAGGCGGCGCCGGGCATGGCTTTCTTGCCCGCCGGCCGCACCATTGTCAGCCGCACCGCGCCGATGCCGGCAGCCACCGCCGGGCCATCGCCGGCGACGTCCACAACCGTGCCCGGCCCGGCCGCCGCGGGGAACGCCTCCAGTTTCATTTCATGGATTTTCAACAGGGTGCGGTCCGGCAAAAAGGTGAAAGCGCCCGGCCAAGGCGAAAAGCCCCGCAGCCGGTTGCGGATGGTTTCCGCCGGCAGGCGCCAATCGACGCAGCCATCGTCCTTGGCCAGCTTGCGCGCGAACGTCGCTCGCGCTTCGTCCTGGGGCGCGCCCCGCGTCTGGCCGCGGCGGAACCGATCCAATACGTCCCGCAGCAGCGCGGCGCCCTGCGCGGCCAGTTTCGGCTCCAGCGTGCAAAACGTGTCGTCCGGTCCGATCGGATGCGCTTCCTGCGCGAGCACATCCCCCGCGTCCATCTTCGGCGTCACGTACAACACGCTTACGCCCGTCTCGGTTTCGCCATTGGCCAGCGCCCATTGGATGGGGCTTGCTCCCCGGTACTTCGGCAGCAGCGACGGATGCACGTTGACCGTCCCCAGCCGCGGCACCGCCAGCAGGTTCGCCTTCAAAAATTGGCCGTAGGCGGCCACGACAATCAAGTCCGGCCGCAGCGCCGACATTTGCGCGACGAACGGCTCCGCGCTTGCGTCGGCCGGCGCGAACGCCGGCAGGCCGCAGTTCTGCGCCAAGGTCTTCAGCGCGCACGGCTGGCAGTGCAGCCCGCGCCCGCCGGCGCGGTCCGGCTGCGTCGCCACGGCGACGAGTTCGTCGCGCCCCGCCGCCAGGATGCCTTCCAGCAGCGGACACGCCAGCGCGCCCGACCCCATCAGGACGATTCTCAACTTGGCCTCCGCCTGCATGCCGCCGCCCGCCTACATCGCCTTCGTGCAATAGTAGTGGGCAATGACGCCCTCCGGATGCTCCGCGTGGTCGATGCGCAACCCCGCGCGCGCCAGCATGCCTTCCAAAATCCACGTGTAGGTGGAATATTCCCTGCGCACGTGCTGGCGAAGGGCGTCCGCCATCTCGACGGTGGTTCGGGCCTCCGTCCGCGCGATCCACGCGGCGATGTTCGCGTCGCAGTTCTCGGCGACGAACGCCACGTCCATCAGGTGGAACTTGCCGCCCGCCCTGATCATGCCGGCGAGGCGGTCCAGCGCCTTCTGCTTCCAGAAATCCGGCAGGTGGTGCAGCGCGAGACTCGTGTGGAGCGCATCCAACGGCGGACCGTCGTGGACATAGGACAGGAATCCGCCCGGCCGGCAGACGACGTTCGCCAGCCCTTCTTCCTTGGCCTGCCACGCCAGGTAATCCAGCATCGCGGCCGACACGTCGACGGCGTAGACCGTGCGGCAGCGCCGCGCGAAAGCGCGGGCAAACGCGCCGGTGCCGCAGCCAAAATCGCCCGCGACCTGCCCGGGCTTCAGGTCCAGCCGCGCCAGCACCGCCGCGATTTCGCCGTCGACGTCCCGGTAGCGGCGGTGCTGCTCGTCGTAGGCCGCCACCACCTGCCGGTCGCCGAAATCCCGGGCGACCGGTTCCGTCTCGTCCCATTGCCAAACCGGATTCGTTGCCATGCCCACAAGGTTCCACGGACGGCGCCGAAATGCAATCCGCGCCTTTGCGCGCCGCGTTTTCCACGGTATGGAAAACGCTTTCGCCGGTTTTACGTACCATGGAAAATTTCGGCCCGTTTTTTCCACGGTATGGAAAATTTCGGGGCGATTTTTACGTACCATGGAAAACTTTTGGCCGGTTTTCCACGCCATGGAAAACCCGGCGTCCGGGCCGTTATTCGCGGACGGGACAGCCGGCGGCCT
>JAKLIL010000279.1 GCA_022709625.1 Verrucomicrobiota bacterium | reverse complement strand
TGGAGCATGGCTTCCGGCTGCCCTCGGCCCTCGACAACCGGCCGATGAACTTCGACGAGTTCATGGGCGTGACCGGCCAAATGCTGTTTACCTCGGCCACGCCGGGCCCGCTCGAAGCCGGTCTCGCCGGCGCATCGGTCCGGCAGATCATCCGGCCGACGGGCATCCTCGACCCGCTAGTCGAGGTCCGGCCGCTGCGGAACCAGATCGACGATCTCATCGAGGAAGTCCGCCGCTGCGCCGAAAACAAGGATCGCGTGCTGGTCACAACGCTCACGAAGAAAACGGCGGAAGACCTCTCGGCCTACCTGCAGAACATCGGCATCCGCTGCAAATACCTGCATTCCGACATCACCGCGCTGGACCGCGTGGCGATCCTGAAAGGCCTGCGCAAGGCCGATTTCGATTGCCTCGTCGGCATCAACCTCTTGCGCGAAGGGCTCGACCTGCCGGAGGTGGCGCTGGTGGCCGTGCTGGACGCGGACAAGGAAGGCTTCCTGCGCAGCGAGACCTCCCTGATCCAGACGGCCGGCCGCGCCGCGCGCCATCTCCAGGGCCGGGTCATCCTCTACGCCGACCAGACCACCGATTCCATGAAGCGCATGATCCATCTCACCCGGGAACGCCGACGCGTCCAGGAAGAGTACAACCGCGCCTCCGGCATCACCCCGACGAAGATTGAAAAGGCGATCAACGAAAGCCTGGTTCAGGCCGAAAAGGCCCGCGAAACCGAGGAATTCGTCGTGCGGGAAGCCGGCGAGGACTACGACGTGGTCCGCGCCATCGCCGAAATGGAGCGCGAAATGGCCGAAGCCGCCGAGGCGATGGAATTCGAGCGCGCGGCCATCCTGCGCGACCAGATCTACGAGCTGAAGAAAGCGGAAAACCCCTTCAAGGGAACCGTCCAGATTAAGAAACCGAAGAAAATCGCCTACCATCCAAGCCGCCTCGGCGGCCGAAGGAAACGGTGACGACCCATCGCGGGGTCAGCCCTTGAATTGTGAATATCGATATTCAAGATTCAAGGGCTGACCCCGAGGAGAAGCTATGAGCGAAGACGTGCTGCCGCTGGAACAGGAACCCGAAGTCCGCGAATTGATCGAGCGCGAATTGGCCCAGGACATCGGGCCTGGCGATGCGACGACCTTGGCGCTGGTGGACGCGGACGCGACGGCCAGTGCCCGCATCGTGGCGCGGCATGAAGTCGTGCCAGCGGGCATGGCAATCGCGGCCGAGGTCTTCCGACAGGCCGATCCGCGCCTGCATTGCGAAATCCTGTGTCCCGACGGCGAACCGGTTGGGGCGGGCACAGCCCTGTTGCGGGTCGCGGGGCCCGCGCGCGCCCTGCTGACCGCGGAACGCACGGCGCTCAATCTGGCGCAACGCATGACGGGCATTGCCACGGCCACCGAATGCCTCGTGCGGATCGTGGCCGACTACGGCACGCTGATTCTCGACACCCGCAAGACCGTGCCCGGCCTGCGGCGGCTGGACAAGTATGCCGTCAAATGCGGCGGCGGCACCAACCACCGCATTGGCCTGCACGACGCCATCCTGATCAAGGACAACCATCTCGCGTTCTGGCGGCAAAAGCACAAGGGCACGCTGGCGGACGCGGTGCGCGCCGCGCGGCAAGCCTATCCCGGGCTCAAGATCGAGATCGAAGTGGACACCTTGGAACAATTGCGGGATGCGCTGCCGGGCCAGCCCGACTGGGTGTTGCTGGACAACATGTCCCCGGCCACGGTGGCCGAAGCCGTGGCGATCTGCGGCGGGGCCTGCCAGACCGAGGCCTCCGGCGGCATCACCAAGGACAACGTGCGCGAATACGCCCGCGCCGGCGTCACGGCCATCTCCCTCGGCGCCCTGACGCATTCGTCCCGGGCGGCGGACCTGGGTTTGGACTTCGAATGACCCGGTCCAAATCCGAATGGTTTCGGAACTTTTCCCGGGATTGCTGGTCTTCCGCAAACCATGTCCAGCCCCGCGAAGTGGATATTGTCTGGCGAGCCTTGAAACTGAAACCCGGCCATCGGATTTTCGACGTCCCTTGCGGCGACGGCCAATCGACTCTTCCGCTGGCGCAAAAAGGGTGCCATGTCGTCGGCGTCGATCTGCAGCCAGAATTCATCCGGCAGGCGCGCCGGCGGTTTGCCCGGAAAGGACAGGCCGGTGAATTCCGCTGCGGAGACATGCGGAAGTTGGCCGATATCGGCCCATACGATGCCGTTTGCAATTGGTTCAACAGTTTTGGCTACTTCTCGGACCGAGATAACCGCGAGGTGTTGCGCCGTTTCGTTCGGGCGTTAAAGCCGGGAGGCCGCCTGCTGATTGCGCAAATCAACCGGGCCCGCCAGGTGCGTCGGTATCATCGGAAGAAACAGACGCGATTCGAGGAGAATGGAATTCGCAAGATCATCCGCTGGAATGGCAAGGCTAATCGATGGCTCGGCACCTTCACCCGGGAGACGGATGGCCGGCAGGAACCCTGCCGGATATCTGATAGGCTGTATTCGCACCGTGAATTCGAACGGCTTTTTTCGGCGGCGGGATTAACGGTTGAAAGTATGCATGGTGCGGTTGATTTTGCGCCGTATCGCCTTGGCTCCCGGCTGATCTTGGCGGTGGGAGCGAAAGGTCAGCCGACAATACGAACTCAGCGAAGATGAAACCCGGGTATCCATACCGTTGGTTTGCGGAAACCGAGTCCACGAACGACGTGGCCCGCGACTGGGCGCTGGCGGGTGCGCCGGAAGGCGCCGTGGTGGTGGCCGCCCGCCAGACCGTGGGGCGCGGCCGTCGGGAACGCATCTGGAATTCGCCGCCGGGGTTGGGACTCTATGCGTCGTTCGTTCTGCGCCCCGGCTGGCCCGCCGAAGATGCGCCCAACCTGGCCATACTGGCCGGCATGGCGGCGTTCCATGCCATGGAAAAGGTGGGCGTGGAAGATCTGCGCATCAAATGGCCCAACGACGTTTTGGCCAACGGCAAAAAAATCTGCGGCGTGCTGGTCGAGCCGCGCCTCGGGGCCGGACGAATTGAATTCGCCATTGCCGGAATCGGGATCAATGTTGGCCATGCAGCCGCCGATTTTCCAGCGGAGTTGCGCGCATCGGCCACCTCGTGCCGGCTCGAAGGCGCGGCGATTTCCGTGGACCGCATGCAGGAAGCGCTGGTAGAATCGCTCGCGGATGCCCGTTGGCGAAC
>JAKLIL010000278.1 GCA_022709625.1 Verrucomicrobiota bacterium | reverse complement strand
GCACCAGGTCTCGAAGCGCGAAGGTTGTATCGCCGAACTTGGCGAACGCGGCTTGGAGGGCGGCGGTGGCGGCGGTTGGATTTTTCGCGGGGGCGAAGGGGCCGGCGCCGCTCGCGGTCGCGGCGAGTTCATGGCTGTCGGCGCGGGCCATCGCGCGGGCTGCGATGCGGTCGGCGGCAAGGACGATTTTCACGTCCACCGGGAAGCGGCGGCGCAAGTCGCGCGGGTTGGGGATGTTAAAGCGGTACCGGCGCTTGACGGCCTGCGAGGAGGCGAGGAACAATTCGGTGCCCTTGGGGATGGGCGGGGCTTCCGCCGGCAGCGGAACCTGCACGAGCGTGCGGGCCGGCGCCTCGAACACGCGTCGCCCATTGGCCAAAACGATTTCCTCGACGGCGAAACCAAAGGGGCGCGTTTCGCCGGGCAGTTCGATCTGCAAGCCGTCGTGCACTTCGAGCGGAAACATGGGGCGGAATTGGAGGTAGTCGGGACCGGCGGATTCCACGCGGCCGACGGGCATCCCGCGGTGGCCGGTGGCGTCGGGATCGATGACGTCGCGGTTGGCCTTGGATGGCAGATAGAGGTTGGTCCAGGGGCGCGAAAACACGGTGCGCAGATCGGCGGCGCATTGTTCCCGCTCGCCGGGCAGGAATGAATGGTCCAGCAGCTTGCGGTAGTAATTGACCGCGGCGGCGACGTAGAGCGGCGTTTTTTTACGGCCCTCGATCTTGAGCGAAGCCACGCCGGCCCGGACGAGTTCGGCCGCCGACGTATGCGCGGCCAAGTCCTTCATGGAGAAGATCAGACCCGGCGGTCCCGTTTCCGAAAACCTCCTGTTTTTATAAATATAGGCACTATCGTCGTCCGCCGCGGAAACGGATTGGAACGCGTCGCGGCACGGATAGGCGCAGGCGCCGCGGTTGCCGGAACGGTCCCGGAGCAGCGCGGAATAGAGGCACAGGCCGGAATACGAGTAGCACAGCGCGCCGTGCAGAAAGGTTTCGATTTCGACCGGGGCTTGCCGGGCAATGGCGCGGATTTCGTCCAGGGTGAGTTCGCGGGCAAGGGTGACGCGGCGGAACCCGAGCCGGGCGGCAGCGCGGACGCCGGCGAGGTTGTGAATCGCCAACTGGGTGGAGGCGTGCAGGTTCAGGGCGGGGAAATGCCGGTGCGCGAGGCGGGCCACGCCGAGGTCCTGCACGATGACGGCATCGGCCCCGGCCTCGGCGCAGGTGGCCAAGGCGCGGACCACGTCGGGCAGTTCGGCTTCGCGCACGAGCGTGTTGAGCGCAACGTAGACGCGGCGGGCCGGCGCGAGGGAATGCGCATAGGCGACGATTTCCTCAAGTTCGCGCGGCGCGAGGTTGACGGCTTCGGCGCGGGCGGAAAAGCGGGGCAATCCGGTATAGACGGCGTCGGCGCCGAAGGCGAAGGCGGCATAGGCGGCGGCCCGCTCGCCCGCGGGCGCGAGCAGTTCGGTCCGGCGGACGGGGGCGCTCATGAATCGGCCTGCGCATCCACCCGCAGGGCGTCCGCGGTGTCGCGGGCGATCTGGGCGGCGGCGGCGGCGGCATCGGGAAAAGGCAGATGGCCGCGCAGGCGCCGGGTGAACGCGATTTCCACTTGCAGATCGTAGAGGCTGCGTGCGAGCCCCGGGACATGGATTTCGACGATCTTGCCGAAATGCGCCTGGGCCGGGTCGGCCGGATCGGGCACGAAGGCCGCGCCGGGCTGGGGGCCGTCGTGGAGCGCCAGTTGCGCGGCGTAGATGCCGGGCGCGGGCCGGATGGGCAGTTCGGGGCGGACGTTGGCGGTGGGAAAGCCGAGCTTGCGGCCATAGGCGCGGCCGTGGACGACGGTGCCGGCAAGGGCGAAGCGCCGACCCAGCATGGACCGCGCCAGCGGCAGGTCGCCGGCGAGCACGGCGGCACGAATCCGGGTGCTGGAGATCGGGGCGCCGTCCAGCTCGACGTGGGCCACGATCCGGGCGCGGAGGCCCAGATCCCTGGCCAGGACCGGCAGCGCGGCGGTCGTGCCGGCGCGATCCTTGCCGAAGGTGAAATTTTGGCCAACGACGACTTCCGCGAGGTTCGGGAATTCCAGCTTGAGCAGGGACAGGAACGCCTCGGGACCCATGGCCGCCAATTCGCGGGTGAAGGGCAACGCGTGGATCTGCTGGATGCCGCAAGCGCCGATCCGGACTTGGTTCTGTTCGGGCGTGGCGAGCAGAAGCGGCGCGAGCGCGGGGTTGAGGAGCTGCGCAACGTGCGGAAAGAATGTCAGGCAGCCCGGGATGCCCTTGCGCTTCCCGGCGGCGGCAATGGCGGCGCGGAACACGGCCTGATGGCCGCGATGCACGCCGTCGAACTGGCCGATGGCCAGCACGAGCGGAGCCGCGTCATTGGCGGGAGCGACAGGCATGGGCTGAAACCGAAAACTTCAATATCCAATATCCAACGTCCAATTTCCAATATCCAAGTCAAGAAAGCAGGGGCAAGGCGGCGGCCAAGGGCAGGATGTTGCCTTCGAGCGAGGGCCGGGCGAGCAGGGCGTCGAGCGGCGCCGCATCGGCGACGCCGAACCGGCCGATCCGGGTGCGGCGGAGTTGCACGAGATGGGCCCCGACGCCGAGGGCCTGGCCGATATCGTGCGCCAGCGTGCGCACGTAGGTGCCCTTGGTGCATGCGACGGCAAAACGCACGTCCGGCGGCGCATAGGCGAGCAGGTCGAACCGGTAGACGTGGATGAGTTTGGGCTGGCGCGGGACGGTCTCGCCCTGCCGGGCCAGTTTGTAGAGCGGCACGCCCTTGATCTTGACGGCGGAAACCATCGGCGGCGTTTGCATCTGGTCGCCCAGCCGCGCGTTCATCTGCGCGACGACTTGGTCGGCGGCGATGCTTGCCGCGTCTTTTTCGGCGACGATCTGGCCGTCGGCATCCTGGGAATCGGTTTCGATGCCGAGGCGGAAGACGCCTTCGTAGGTCTTGTCGTGGCCCATGACGCGTTCGGAAATCTTGGTCGCCTTGCCGAGCAGGATGATCAGCAGGCCGGTCGCCATGGGGTCGAGCGTGCCGCCGTGGCCGACCTTTGGAATGCGGAACCGGCGGCGGATCTGCGCGACGACGTCGTGCGAGGTCGGGCCGGAGGGCTTGTCCACCAGGAGCAGGCCGTCGAGGGGGCCGAGCGCGGCAAGGGCGGCAGTGGCCATGGTCGGTCAGGCGG
>JAKLIL010000277.1 GCA_022709625.1 Verrucomicrobiota bacterium | reverse complement strand
AGAAGTCCCGTTCGCTGGCCGCCTCCGTCGCGCTCCAACGGCCACGGCAAACTGGACGTAACCAGGAGGAATTTCACGGCAAGCCGTCCGCCGGCAGGGCCTTGGCCCGCGTCATCCGCCGCACCAGCGTCGTGTGGAGGGCGATGCGTTCACCCCTGTCCAGGCCCAAAAGGATGCACCACGCCAACGCCGCCAGGCCGGCCAAGGCGACATAGCCACCCAGCGACCACCAGGACGTGCGCGCCAAGGGTTGGCAGGCCGCGAGCAGCCGACAGGTGGTCGCCATGGCCACGGCGAGGACCAGAGTCCGGGGGAGAACATCCCGAACAAACCCGCCCACGCCCATGCGGCATGCGCGCAACGCACGCAAGGTCAGATAGCCGCTGCTGGTCAACGCCGAGGACACCAACGTGCCCAGCGCCACGCCTACGAGCCCCAGCCCCATCTTGACGAACGAAATGCTCAGGCCGAGGTTCAGCACCCCTTCCACAAGGCGCACCAAGGCGATGGATTTGACGTCCAACGCGGCCGAAAGAACCGCTGCCGACCAGCGGAAAAGACTCCCCACGACCAGCGTCGCGGCGGTCACGACCACCAGCACGGGTCCGCCGTAGTTGATCGGCCCCACCCATAGGGCCAAAAACCGTTCGGCGACGAATCCAATCAGCAGGGCGCTGCAAACGCTGAACGCCAGGAACGCCCGCATGCCTTGGGTAAAGGTGCGTTGCAGGGGGCCAAACTGGCCCCGGCCGAACAAATCCCCCAACCCGGGCCGCACCGCCCGCACGATCCGGTCGACCAACTGCAGCCGCACCAACTCCGGTAAGCGACGCGTGAGCACATAGGTCGTGACCTGGGACGCGCCCAGAAAGTGGCCGATGACGAGGTTGTCGGTATTGTGCACCAAGTGGCTGGCGGCCCGGCCGGCAACGCCCCAGGCGCTGAAATTCACCAGCTTTTTCAACCACGCCTTGCGCACCAGGCGCGGGGAGCACCGGGCCCCCGGCGTCAATCGGCGCATCAAAACCAGTTCGACCAGCAGCGTGGCGACCTCGCTGGCCAACATGGAATACGGCAACGCGAGCAAGCCAAATCCGAAGTACATCAAAACCACCATGAGCCCCGACTGCAGCAGGTAGGCGCCCAGGCCGATGTACTGGCACGTGGCGATAAACTGGTGCCCCATCAGGTACATTTCGAACACGCTGACCAAGGCCTGGAACGCCCTGGAAAACACTGCCACCACGAACGTGAAGCGGATGATCGAAAGCGGCACGTTTTCCGCCCCGACCAAGTGAGAGAGAAACGGCAACAGCGCCAACCCGATGCCGATGAAAACGACGCCAAAAAGCAGTTCCACCAATACGCCCGTGCTCAGGATTTGCCCCAACGTTTGCTTGTCGCCCTTGTGGGCCAGTTGCGAAACGTAGGCTTGGACGCCGCTGCCCATGCCGATGTCCACCACCGTCACGTAGCCCACCAGTTGGGCGATGATGGCCCAGGTGCCATAGGCTTCGCGGCCCAAGAACCGCAGGATCACCGGCGTGACCACGAAGCTCACCAGCATGGTCACGCCCGTCGTCCCGAAGCCGGCAAACAGACCGGAAGCGGCCCGTTTGCGGCGCGAAACCGGTTTCTGCCGCGACGAATCCATCAATTCATCCCTTTGGCACCGCGGCCAGCGCGCCAAGCCGCAACGCATTCCTGGAAGAAATCGAGGCCTTGCCGGCCGGCGACGGCCGGACTGTACCGGGAACGAACCTCTTCCCGCGCCGTCGCGGCAATGGCCGCAGCCCCGGCCGGATTGTCAAGAACTTGATTGATGGCCTCCGCAAGCCGGGCCGGATTGTCGGGTTCGACCAGCCAGCCGGTCCGGCCGGGCGTGACCAGTTCCGGAATCGCGCCGGCGGTGGTCGAAACCAGCGGCGTACCGCAAGCCATTGCTTCCGCCGCCGTGTAGCCGAAGGACTCCCACCGGGTTGGGAAAACGCACACCGCGGCGCGTTGATAAAGGTCTACCATCTCTTCGATCGTGCATCGGGGAACGAACTCAAACCGGTCCGCTAACCCGGCCGATTGGATAGCGGCCACGATTTCGCGTTCGTAGGCCACGGCGGCGGCGCCCCGCCCATAGGTGCCGCGCAGCCGAAAGACGGTTCCGGGGTGCCGGGACAACACCTTTGGAGCGGCCGCCACGAGGATTTCCAACCCCTTCTGGGGGGAAAACCGCCCGGTAAAGAGAACGCCCGCGCGTTCCGCCGAAGCGCCCTTTTCGCTGGCTTGCAGGAAAGCGGCATCCAACGGACATGGCAACGCCCGCACGCGCCCTGCCGGCAAGCCGAAGTCGAGCTCGGCCTGGCGTGCCAACATCCTGGACGGCCCGTACAGGAAGGGAATCCGGCGGGCCAATTCGCCGCTGCGCGCCTGTTGAAAGCGCAGGTCGGCGAGACTCCGTTCGGGGGAAAAACGCATGCGGGCGTAGTGCCCCCCCAGCAGACTCCATATGCAGGGAATCGCGGCGCGCCGGGAATACAGCCAGCCTTCGAGCCGGACGCTTTCGATGAACACCGCCGCATCCACGTCCATGCAGCCGGTCAACCGGCGCAAGGCACGGGACAAGGGCAACTCCGAGGATAAAAACGCCAACCAGCGAGCCGCCGCTCCCGCGCCCAATCGGCGCAACGCCTTGACCCAAAGGCCCGGATTCCCCGCCGCCCGGCGGATGACATGGACGGTTCCGGGTGCGGCCGCGCCCTGCCGCAAGGCTTCGGCCAGGGGCAGGCCGTCGCCGGCACTCAGTACCGAGACGCGGTGGCCCAAATCGGCAATGCTCCGCGTGACGTTGAGAACGTAGGTATGCACCCCGGAATCGGCCGGCTGGCGCGTGTACGAATGCAAGACGAGAAGGATGTGCATCGTTGCGGATTCTTGTTTCAAACCGGATTTGGTCAACCCGAAACTAGAGGCTGGCGGCCCCGCCGGCGGCAGGGCCGCCCTTCTCGCGGACAACGAACCGGCGCTTGCCGCCGGGGGTGAGCGGGATGGAATCCACCAGGTCGAATTCCGTTTTCATGTCGGCCGCGCCCAGCTCCTGGAAACGCCGCTGGAGGTGCCGGATTGTCTCCGGGGAGAATCCCTTGCCCGGAACGATTCTGATCGTCATGGCATCGGCAGCGGTCTGCCTGACCTGGAATTCCGCGACTTCCGGGACATGCTCGAAAATCCCGGTGAAAAAATGAACGATCAGCC
>JAKLIL010000276.1 GCA_022709625.1 Verrucomicrobiota bacterium | reverse complement strand
GGGCGAAGGATCGGCTGCTGGTCTCCAAGGTCATCGGGAAAGAGCTTGGCGATTGAGATGGGAAATTGGGGGAATTACGAATTAAGAGTTAAGAATGAAGAATTGATACTGGGAGCGAATTTGCCGCCGAGAACGCCGAGTGCGCAGATTTCCGATTCTGAAATTGTCGATTCGTAGGGGTTCACCTTGGTGAGAACCTTCCCGATCCCGGTCCGAGCAAGCTCGGCCCCTACGGCAAGACGGAAAGGCTATTGTTGCATTTCTTGTAGCCGCTGGAGAACTTCGCCCAGCGCGGCAATTTCGGGATGGCGGCGCCGGGTTTCCTCGACGCAGGCAATGGCGGAGGCGAGGTATTGGCGTTCGCCGAGGGCGAGGCGCTGCAGCAGAGCCTGGTAGATCAGGCGGCGCAGGGCGAGATCGTCGAAGCCGGCGCGGGCAAAGGGCAGGCCCGCAAAGGCCCAATAGATGGCCTGGGCCTGGGGCGTGCGCCAATCGAGCGGGGCGATTTCGGTTTCGATTTGCCGGACGAGGGCGGGATCGAGGCGTACGGCGCCGGCCGCGACTTCGGCGGCCCATTGCCGGCGGTAGTAGTCGGCCGCGATGTCGTAGTCGCTGCCGAGCTTGTGGAGGAAGAGCCAGGCGAGTTCCTGGTGGAGGCGCGGGGAACCGGGATTCAGGACCATGCCTTCGTCGCGCAGGAGGGCGATGCCGTTGCGGACCCAGCGCCAACGCTCGGCGGGATCGGTCATCAGGGCGGAAACGTTGTAGGCCATGTTCCAGGCGTGGTAGGCCCAGATGGACGGGCTGCGGGGCTGGAGCTTGGCGATCCAATCGGAGAGTTGGACGAGTTCGAAGTAGCGGCCTTCGTCCTGCAGGGCGCTCGCGCGCATCCACAGAAAGTCGGCCAGCAGGCCGCGGAACCCGCCGAGCGCGACGGTGGTGAAGGCGACGGCGGGCGGCATGTTCTGCGTCGGCGGGGCCTGGGTGAGGCGTTTCTCGCCGCGCTCGGCAAGCAGGCGCACGTTCAAGGTCCCGGCAAGAGCCAAGGCAATTACGAATGAAGAAGTAAGAATTAAGAATGATTTCGAGCCGCGATTCATCGCAGGGTCTGCTTGGTGGTGGTGTGGTAGCCACTGTCCTCCGGCAGCTTCTTCCACGTTGGCGCCGATGGCGGTGCCGCTGCGCAGGAGTTGACGGGAAAGAACATATTCCTTTTTGCGCTCCGACAGATGCCGATAGAACTTCACGGCGCGAACGGCGAAGGCATAGCTTTTTTCGCGGATGAGGTTTTCAGCTTTCACGCCGGAACAATTCTCAATTCTTAACTTTCAATTCTCAATTCTTAACTCTTAATTTTTAATTCTTAATTGATATTCGGCCTCGCCCATTCGCGGCGGCGGAGGACGGCGGTGGCGAGGAGGCCGAGGACGAGGGGGAGC
This sequence comes from Verrucomicrobiota bacterium, assembly GCA_022709625.1. GTDB lineage: Bacteria > Verrucomicrobiota > Kiritimatiellia > CAIQIC01 > Lenti-01 > Lenti-01. The sequence continues at coordinate 1,835 of JAKLIL010000276.1, read as the reverse complement.
AGCAGGCCTTGATGGAGCAGGTTCCGCGCCAGGGCGCGGGGAGGCAGACAGGTGCCGGTGGCCAGGGCGTCGATGGTGCGGTCTTCGAGCAGGGGGCGGAGGGTCAGATAGGTGCCGCGGTAGGCGTAGTAGAAGACGTTGGCGGCGGCACGGGCGAGAAACGAGGGTTCCGCGGCGGGCGGTTGCTCTTCGCCGTGGGCGTGGGCGGGAGCGGCAAAGGGGGCGACGTTGGCGACGAATGTGGCGCGATCGACCTGCGCGGCGGAGGCGATGAATCCGGACAGCTGAAGAATCAGGATCAAGACCAGGGCGAGAAAACTGGCGACGGGCATCGAAAAAAGCGTGCCGAGGGTGATGCCGATGGCGGCAAAAAGCGCGAGGCGCAGGAACAACTGGAGCAGGGCGCGCAAGTAGTTGCCGGCAAAGGTGCCGTCCGGCTGGCGCAGGACAAGGCCTTCCGAGGGATCGAAGAACAGGGTGGCGTCGTGCGTCCCGTGGTTGTGGACCACGACGTCGGCTTGCCGGGCATCGGCGGGGATACCGGAAAAAACCAGGGTTTGCACGGTTCCGGGCATGGCGCGGAGCTCGCGGGCCAAGGTTTGATCGCCGGCATGCAACTCGATGGCGGTTTGGATATCGGCGGCGCCGGGCACGGAGGAATCGGCTTTGCATTGAAGGACCAGGACGCCCGGGCTCCGTTTGGCTTGAACGGGCGGCAGTGCGAAACTCCATGAGAGGCTGGCGCCGGGCGCGATGGAGTAGAGGCGCGCGAGCTGGGTGCGACGGATGGAATCCAGAATCGTGTTCGCGGCGATGTTTTCAGGCAGTTGGCCGCGGGCGCGAAGGGATTCATACTCGGCGCGGACCGCGGCTTCGACATCGGGGAGGGGGGCGCGGAGGGTCTGCAACGAGGCGAGCGTGGTCTGGCGGGCGGCGGCAAGGGCCTCGGCCTCGAAGCCGCCGCGGAGGAGCTTGGCATGCAGGGCAACGGCGACAACGGTTCCCACCAAGGCAAGCAAGAGGGCATTCACGAGCAACAGAGCGAGCCATTTGCCCAGCCAGATGCGGAAGCGCGGGACGGGTTTGACGAGCAAAAGCTGGAGAGTCTTGTCGTCGGCTTCCTGCGAAACGGCGGCGCAACCGGCCCAGAGATTGGACAGGGCCAGCAGGAATCCGGCGATCCCGAGGGAATAGGTGAGATGGAGGCGGACGAGGCCTTCCGGGGTGCCGTCGCCGCGAATGGCTCCGGGCAGAAGGAACGCGGCGACAAACAGCAGCGCGGAAAGGACCAGCACGACCCGGGACCGGAAGGTGGTTCGCAGGGCGAGCAGGGCGATGGCGGCGATCTGTCTCACGGGACGGGGGGCACAGGATGTTGGGCGGCGAGACGCTCGACGAGCTGCAAATCCTTGTAGGGGGCCTGGCGGCGGACGTAGCGGGCCTTGGTCTTTTCGAGCAAGACCTGCCAGTGTTCCGGGGTGGGGGCGAAGTCGAGCCAGCCTTCCATGCGGGAGGCGAGGCGGCGCCATTGGAGGCGGTCGCCCCCGGCGAAGACGACGCGAATCCGGTATTTGCCGCCGTCGTGCCGTTCCTGCCAGCCGATGTCCTTGCGCATGACGAAGGAAACGTAGCATAATGACAGCCAAGGGCAAAGTCTATGAGCCGGCCGCCAGAGACCGAAAAACAGGAATTCGATCCGGGCATGTTGCGGCGCCAGTTCGCCATCCTGAACCGCGACGTGGCGTGGCTGGACAACGCGGCGACCACCCAGCGGCCGGAAGCGGTGTTGCTGGCGATGGACCAATTCTACCGGCAGCACAACGCGAATCCGCGGC
>JAKLIL010000275.1 GCA_022709625.1 Verrucomicrobiota bacterium | reverse complement strand
CGCCGTCGCCGCCCGCCGCGGCGCGGGATGACCGCGCCCGCCGTCGTCGCGCCGTCGTCCGTCCGACAGCGCGGCGCCGGCCGGACTGCCTCTGCCAGACCGCTTCACGCGCCGCGCGGCGGCTCGAGCACGAGCCACCCGACGCAGGCCGGGTTGAAGTCGCTGTGCATCAGGCGCGCCGGCAGGGCGCGGCGTTCGACCCAGGCATCCGCGCCGCTCCAGAGGTTGACGCGCATCGGGAAGCCCGGCCGGCGGTAGCCGTCGAAGAGCGCCATGGGCACGGCCACATGCCGCACGCCGTCGGCGTCCAGCGTGGAGGCGATGACGGGCGTCTCGCGGAAGAACACATCCGGGACGTAGCACGCCCCCGCCGCGTCGACGCGGATCTGGATGGCCGACCACATCCGGCACGGCTCGATCTCGATGCCGAAGCCGCGCCCGGCAGCGCCATGGACATGGAAGACCATCGCGGTGTCGTCGTAGTGGCTGTTCCACGACAGGCCCGCGGCGCCGATCGGCGCCGGCGCCGCCGAGGGCGCGCCATAGCCGCACCGCGCCGCCGGGCCGGCCGGCCGACGGCCGGTGTAGGCATCGCAGAAGGCCGCCTCGAGACGGAAACCGGCGAACTCCTCGGCAAGCAGACGCTCGAGCTGCGCCAGACGGGCGCCTAGACGCGCGACGTCGAAGCGGTAGCCCTCCGCCTCGGAGTGGTACCCGAGGCGCGGGTCGCGCTCGCAGAGGGCCGCCATGGCCCGGACATTCGCCATCTCGGCCACCACGATCGCCCGCAGGGCCGCGAGGTGGTCGCGCTGCTCGTAGAACATCGCCTCGCGCAGGCTGTAGAACCTCAGCAGGTTGCAGGTGCTGTGCATCTGCAGCCCGATGGCCTCGGCCAGATCGATGTCAGCCAGACGCGCCGGGTCGTGCGCAAAGGCCTGCCGCAGCGGCGCCATCAGCTCGACGCCCTCCTGCCAGCGCGCCGCCATGGCCTGACACAGGGCAATGGCCTCGTCGAGAGTGTGCTGGTAGTTCAGGCACTCGCCGATGCGGTCGCCGCTGACTTCCGGGAAATTCTTCAGCAGCCAGCTCGGGGAGATCGGCGCGTCGACCGGGTACAGATGCAAGGGCCAGGCAATCGAATGATGCAGCGGGCCGTACCAGGCAAACGCGATGTTGGCCGGGAATTTCCGATAGCCCTCGGCAAAACATTTCCAGGCCTTGACGACGGCCGGGGCATCCTCGCGCCAGTTCGGCTTGGCCAGGCTGAGCAGGAAATCGTCCTCCTTGGCCGGGAAAGGCAGGAAGGACAATTCGCCGGCCGCCTTGTTCATGAGGCCGGGATAATTGCCGAAATACCAGCATTGCATGACCGCGTTGGTTCCCAGACGCTGCATGGTCTTGTACTTCTCATACAAGTTGCTGGGAACGGGTATGAAAGGCACTGACGCGTCCTCGTGCGAGCAGCCGACCTGCAGTTTGGCCGCCGGCCGCGCGGCCCGCTTGGCGACTTTGCGCCACAGTTCGGACGGCCCGACATAAGCCAGCGAGTAATCAAAGACATTGCGGCCCTTGCCGAATTGCATGGACACGCCGCCGGATTCGAAGTTGAGCATCAGGCCGCACTCTTCCGGCCAGTTGGCGGTCGCCGCCTCCAGGCGCTTGGCCAGGGCGCCGCCGTCGCGCGAGCCGGGCGCATAGAACCAGGCCAGGTATTCGGCCTCGGGGTTGATGGCGTGCATGGCCCGCGTCATGGTCAAAGCCGTTTCCCGGAAGATTTCGCCGCTGTCACGCTCGTTGCAGCGCGGGCAGGGGCACGTGCCGGTATACAGTTTCCGGGCAACGCAGGAGCCGTTGTCCTCGCCGAAGATGATGTTGATCATGCCGCCAAGCTTGGGAACCGCCGTGAACAGCTGGCTGACCGACTCGGAAAAATACTTCTGCGCCGTCGCATTGGACGTGCAGAAGGGGACCCAGGCGCCGTCCACGACTTTTTGCTCCGCGGTGCCGATCAGTTCCGGATGGTCTTTGGCCTCGGCCATAGGCACCGAATAGTGCGAGGCGCCGAAGCCCTTCGGCTCGCAAACATAGATGTAGATGCGGATGCCGAAACGGGCACAGCGCTCCACGACCTGGCGCAGCTTGGCAAACCGCTTCTCGGCCTGGGTGCCCCGCCCCGGAAACAGGGACGACGGCAAATCCCGGAAATACATGGACAGCCACAGGCCGTTGATGCTCTCGTGCGCCAGCTTGTTCAGGTATTCTTCCGGATAATAGTCGATGTCGTTCAAAAGTTCATCGACAAAAAACGGCGGCCGGTAGGTCGGTCCGAAAAAACAGCGCGAGATGCGGTGCTTGATGTGCGGTTTCCGGCGCCATTCGCCCATCGTGGCCGCGGCGCCGTTTTCCTCGCTCAGCCGGTCTTCAAAGAAATAGAGGCCGCGACGGACGCCGTCGGCATCGGCCGCGGTGATGACCGTCTCGGCGATGGTGATGGCGACGACGTACTCCTCGTGTTTCAAGGTGGGATCCTGGCGGACTATGACCGGGTACGCGTCCGGACCGGCTTCGGCAATGCCCTTGGCGGCCAGAACCCGCCGCAGCGACCACAAGGCGGTCGCAAAACTCTCGGCGGCGGCGGAAAATTCGACCTGGATGTCAACGCCGCCGGCCAGAAACTGGTCGGGGGCCTTCGAGCCGCCGGGAAAGTGATACTCCAGAGGGCTTTTGAGGTCGTCCAAAAAACGCCATTCGGTCATGGGGGGCTGGGGCACGGTCTTGAGTTTTTCGATCAAGTCATTCAGCATGATGCATGGCCTTTCCTGATGCTACCTGACACGTTACTTGTCTTGAAGCCAAAATTCCGATGCTGTCTTGGCCAAGGAGCGCTGGGCGGCGGCCTGGCCATCGCCCCCGAGGGCGGCAAGGATGGCACGCAGCCCGTCCACGTTGGCGTCGACCTGGACCTGTCCGCCCTGCGGGGGAAACGGCATGGCAATAGCGCGCGAGACCTTGTAGCCCCCGCCCTCGACGCCACAACACCGTCCCTCCGGCGACCATGGCATCACGAACAAGAGACGACCATGCCATGCAACGCACACGTCACCAAACAAAAACCGAATCACCGCCCCGCCGCCGCCGACCAACTGCAAAATCAGACTTGAAAACGACTGACCAAAATCTATCATCCTTCTGGAGTTTTCCAATCCCGCCCCGGCAATTTCACGCGCAACCCGGGCGTTTTTGCCGCGCGTGGGGCTTGCCGAAGACCAAGACAGCCGAA
>JAKLIL010000274.1 GCA_022709625.1 Verrucomicrobiota bacterium | reverse complement strand
CCGTACACCAATGCCGTTGGCACCACCAACGCCTTCACCGTGGTGGGCACCGATCCCGATGCGGATCCGGTCGATCTGGCTTCCGGCCCGCTGCCGTTTACCGCCGCGTTCAACCCGGCCACCGGCGCCTTCGCCTGGTGGGTCACCAACCTGGGCTCCGCCGGCACCACCAACCGCGTGGAATTCACCGCCGACGATGGCGCTTTTGTCGTGACCAACGTCGCCACCATCGTGGTGCCGTGGGACGCCAACGGCAACGACATCCCCGACGATTGGGAATACCAGTATTTCGACGGCGACCTGACGCAGCCCAAGATGGGCGATTGGGACAACGACCGCTTCCCGAACTTCAACGAATGGTGGGCCAGCACCGATCCGGATGTCCCCGGCAGCTACATTGGCTGGACCAGCCTCTTCCAAGCCGAAACCGGCATGGGCCTGACCTTCCTCGCCCTCCCCAACCGGATCTACCACGTCGAAGGCAACGCCAACGATTTGCCGACGGCCTCGTCTTGGCAGTGGCTCGCCACGGTCACCAACGACGCCGACAATGTGGGGGAATGGATCGACACGAACTACTCCGCCCAGGCCGTCCGCCACTACCGCATCAAGATTCCGGCTTACTCGCCCTGACCGCGGCGGCGACGATGGAGCCACTGCCCGGTCGCCGCGCCGGGAAGTTCCCCGGAAGAGTTCCTCAGGCCGTCAATGCGGCGACGAGGCCGATGACGAGGGGGATTGACAGGAGCAGCCACCCGCCGGCTTCAACCAGGCATCCCGGCGTAGTGGAGCTAATGAATTGGCCCCGGATGGTGCCGCCGACGTAATCGCCCAGCGATTCGCCGTACCAGATGCACGCCATCGGGAGGATCAGAAACATGCCCGTTTTCAGCGCGCCTTCTCCGCCGCCGAAACGATAGGCGAGGGCGACGTAGGCCATCGCAAGGCCGAGGGACAGCGCTTTGCGGATCATGGCCGTGTTTTCGTTCGGCCAGCGGGTGCGCTCAAGGGCTGGGTACGGCCAGCGCCGGCAGGTGTTTTTTCAACAGGTCCAGCATGTCGGGGCCCGGTCGCATTCCACTCAGGATATGCGCGCCAAAAGCACCGCCGCCAATGGCGAGGATTCCTTTTGGCGTGGCCGCGCGCTTGGCCGGCTGCGCAATCCGGGCCCGGCGCGATTTGATAGCGGGGCAGCCCCAGGATGGCAATGGCGGACTGCTTCCGGGCGCCCCGCATCGTCGGCGCCATCTTCCGCAGGGTTTCGTCGATTCGCTTGTGCGCATCGGCTTCGTCGTTCATGGTTCTCTCCTGTCCGGACCGTCGGGCGCAACTTGCGACCCGGCGTTCCCAGGCTTTGCTCGGCCAGGTGTTTCGCCACTTCCGCGTTGAGGGCCGCGTATCCCTCCGGCGTCAAATGCAGCAGATCCCGGCCGTAGCGTGGGCGAACCGCGCCGCGTTCGTCGCGCAGCACCGGTCCCGTGTCGAAAACCGTGGTGGATTCGTCGGCAAGGGTGGCGATGCATCCGTTCACGTCGGCGATCGCGCGGGCCATGTCCGGCGACCAGAAAGGGCGGCGTTCGGGCGGCACCGCGCCCAGCGGGAATATCGTCGTCGCGGCAACGCGGATCTGGTTTGCCGCCAAGGTGCGCACGATCCGCTCGATGTTGCGTTTGCACCGGGCGCGGATGGCGTCGGCCCGCCCGGGAAAGAGCGGAATGGCCTTGAGATCGTTCACGCCGACCTGCAGCAGGACGACGCGGGGGCGGAGGGCCAAAACGTCCAGCGGCAGGCGGCCCAGGACTTGCACCGTCGTTTGGGAGCCGATGCCGCGATTCGCGACGTTGGCGAAGGTGCGGGGCAGCTGCCATTGCGCCGCCCGGGAATCCCCGCAGACCACCAGGGCGGGGCTGGCGGCCATGCGGTTGCTTTCCGCGAACGCGTCGAGTCCATACGGGTCGAGACGGACGGAATTCAACTCCAGGTAGTTAGGCGCGCCCTCGCTGGTACAGCAACAGGCAGAGCGCGGCGGAAGCCGCGAGCGCCAGCGCAAGGATGACGAGCGGAATCCGGCTTTTCATGGGACCCCGCCGGCGGCAACCCGCGGTCGTGCGGACCGAGCGCCGTCGTTCGGCAAGAACCAGGTTCCGCGAACGATGCCCGCATGGCCAACCGGTTTTACGGTCTTGGCAAAGGGTGAACGCCCCAATCTCGTTGTCGGCCCAGGCTCGTTCATGCGCCAAGCCAGAAGGCTATCCCGCTCAACTTGGCTACGCCATCGCGCGTGCGCGCGTTGCCGTAGGCGCCGATGGGGCCAGGGGATGAAGCGCAGCGGCGCATGCGGCCGGACGAACGTGCCCGGCCCAGTAGCGGCGCGGCGAAACACCGCAACGGTGTCGTCTCCCGAAAGCGTTCGATTATCCGAAGTGCAGGGTCCAATGACGTCCCTTTCCAGGACCGCAAGTGGGACATTCTTCTTGCCCGGCCGCACAGGGCTGGTGAAAGACGTCCCCGCATTGGGCGCAGCGAATGAATACGCGTCCATTGTACGTTGCCGGATCGACGGATGGGGGAACCCCCGACAACGAACGCCCGCAAAACTTGCAGATGTCTTTCGCGCCGGATGCATTGGCTGGTACCGATGTTTCGCGGGGCTTTGCCCCTTGTCCGAACAAACGAGTGAACCAACTCATGGAATGATCTCCTTTTATCTTCGGAACGGCAGTCAGGGCGCCACCAAATTGGCTTCGAGCGGCAGGAATTCCCGCCATCCGGTTCTGCATGATACGCAAGGGACGGGATGTGATCAATCCTGCGATGGATCGGAAGAGGTTTTGGCCGTGGCGGGCAGATGGGGCTTTGCAGAGCCGGAAAACGCAGTCGAAACAAACGGTTGGGCCAAAAATCTGTAAAACCAGCCCAAAAAGGTCGAAAAACCGTTCTCAAAAAAGGAAAAACAGACAAAAAACGCCATCGTAGGCGCGCGAACGCCATATTTGCCGTAGTCGCTAGAGACGCTGTGCAACAGGCTCAATATAACTTTGACCTGCGCCGAATTGCACTTGGACATTGGGCTGCACGGAGCCTTTACTTTCTGTTGACCAAAGGGGCGGGGGCGGGTAGGTTGCAAGTAAAGCGCTTTACACCGGGTGTCCCTGGCAGCCGGGCAAGTGTGGAAGCGCGCAAGGGACATGGCAGGAACCGCGCGATGAAAAAAATCTGGTCCAAACTTCTTTGCGGCGGTCTTCTGCTGGGGTTCGGCTTCTGCGGCGCCCCGCGGGCGCAGGCCGAAGTGATGCTGCA
>JAKLIL010000273.1 GCA_022709625.1 Verrucomicrobiota bacterium | reverse complement strand
TCTCGTTTCACCGCGTCGTCGTCGGCCCGCACCACCACGCCGGCGACGCCGGCCGTTGCTTTCAACTCCGCCACGATGGCCGGCAGCCACGGTTCCCAGACCTTGCCGCCCACTTGCAGTGCGACGAATTCCCCGTATTGGTCCGCCACCAGCCCCGACAGCCCGTCCGCTTCGGAAAACACCAGACGGTAGGCATTGGTGTCGCGCCAAGCGTCCGGCGGGCCGAACAGGCGGTACCGCAAGCCCACCGCCCGGCGGATGCGGCCGCGGAAAAACGATTCGTCCAGGCGTTCCTGCGGATCCTGCGTCAGCATCCGCACCGCCATGTCGGCGTCGGGATGCCACAGGCCCCGGCCCAGCCATTCGCCGGCGCAGTCGAACACGTCGATGGGCGCCCCGGCGGAGCCCGTCCCATCCACCTCGGCAATCGCGCCCGAAAACACCCACGCGCTGCCGCGCAAGACCGGTTTTTCGCGGCCGGCCTTCAGGCGCACGCGGATTTCCGGCTCCCGGTCGCCGGCTTCATCTTGCTTTACGGGGCTCATATCCATAGGATTCTCGAACGATTGCCAGTCCAGGTCAAACCGGAAAAGAGGTTCCACCATGCGCATCCACGCCTATTCCGCCCTGCGGCCCCGCCCCGACGTCGTCGCCCAGGTCGCCGCCCCGCCCTACGACACCCTCGATACTGCCGAAGCCGCCCAACTGGCCACCGGCAATCCCATGTCGTTCCTCCACGTCAACCATTCCGAGATCGACCTGCCGTCCGGCACGCCCCTCTACGCGGACGCCGTCTACGCCAAGGCCGCCGAAAACCTGGCGGCGTTCCAGGCGAACGGCTGGCTGGTCCGCGAAGACCCCCCACTGATGTACCTCTACGCCCAGACCATGGGCGCGCATACCCAGACCGGCCTCGTCTGCTGCGCCCACATCGACGACTACATCAAGGACGTCATCAAGAAGCACGAGTTGACCCGCAAGGACAAGGAAGACGACCGCACGAAGCACACGGCGACCATCAACGCCAACATCGGCCCCGTCTTCATCGCCTACCGCGACATCGACGCCATCCGCCAGGCCCTCGCGCCGATTCCGAAGAAGTCCGCGCCGCTCTACGATTTCACGGACGAATTGCAGGTGCGCCACCAGGTCTGGCCCGTCGAGAACGCCGCCGAGATCGAGAAGCTCTTCGCCGACAACGTGCCCGTCAGCTACATCGCCGACGGCCACCACCGCAGCGCCTCCGCCGTGCGCGTCGGCGCCGAGCGCCGGGCCGCCAACCCGCGCCACACCGGCCACGAGGAATACAACTGGTTCCTCGCCGTGATCTTCCCCGCGTCCGAACTGAAGATTCTGCCCTACAACCGCGCCGTCAAGGACCTCAACGGCCTTTCTCCGGAGGAATTCCTCAAGGAAATCCGCGCGATTTTCACCGTGACGGACCATGCCGATCCCAGCCCGAAGTCGCCCCGGAACATTGGAATGTATCTCGGCGGAAAATGGTATGGGCTGAGCTGGCCCGCGGTGAAATCGTCCAATCCCGTCGACCTGCTCGACATCAGCACGCTGCAGAACGGCGTGCTGCACCCCCTGCTGGGGATCGACGACCCGCGCACCAACAACCGCATCAAGTTCATCGGCGGCATCCGCGGCACGCCGGAACTCGTGCGCCTCGTGGACCAGCAGGGCTACGCCGTCGCGTTCTCGATGTATCCCACCACCATCGATCAGTTGATGGCCATCGCCGATGCCGGCCAGATCATGCCGCCCAAGAGCACCTGGTTCGAGCCCAAGCTGCGCACCGGCTTGCTGTCCCACGTGCTGGACTGACGGACCGGCATGCGGCCGCGCCTGCCCATCTGGTTCCGCCAACCGCTGCCCGCCGGCGCCGCCGCGGGCCGCGTGAAGGGCCTGCTGGAACGGCAAAAACTGCACACCGTCTGCGAAGGCGCCAAGTGCCCCAACCGCGGCGCGTGCTGGCGCGATTCCGCCGCCGCGTTCCTCATTCTCGGCAACGCCTGCACGCGCGATTGCCGGTTCTGCGCGATTCCCCACGACTCGCATCCCGCGCCCCCGGATCCCGGCGAACCCGCGCGCCTCGCCGAAGCCGCCGCCGCCCTAAGCCTGCGGCACGTTGTCGTCACCTCCGTCACGCGCGACGACCTGCCCGACGGCGGCGCCGCGCATTTCGCCGCCACCATCCGCGCCATCCGCGCGCGCGTGCCCGGCGCAACCGTCGAAGTGCTCGTCCCCGACTTCCAAGGCGACGGCAACGCCCTCGATCGCGTCCTCGCGGAACACCCCGACGTCTTCAACCACAACGTCGAAACCGTCGCACGCCTCCACCCGCCGGTCCGCCCCCAGGCGGATTACCGCCGTTCCCTGGCCGTGCTGCGCCATGCCTCGCAGGCCGGCGCGCGGACCAAATCCGGCCTGATGCTTGGCCTCGGCGAAACCGACGCCGAAATCGCCGCGACGCTGCGCGACCTCCGCGCAGCGGGCGTCGCGCTCCTGACCCTGGGCCAGTATCTCGCCCCCTCCCCCGCCCACCATCCCGTCGCTCGCTTCGTCCCGCCGGCCGAATTCGACCGCTGGCGCGACGAAGCCCTGGCGCTGGGCTTCGCTTCCGTAGCTTCCGCCCCCCATGTCCGTTCCTCCTACCACGCCGAAGAGCTGGTTGCCGCTCCCTGTCCAGCCGGTCGGGACGGAGCCCGACCCTCCAAAAATCCAGCCGAATGGTGCGATCCCGCCGATGGAGGGACGACCTCCGTGTCGTCCGCACTAGTTTTGCGAAAACCGTCGTTGCCCCGTCCCTCTTCCACCTTCACCGCGCCATGACCCGCCCCCCGCCGCGCATCCTGATCTGCTACCTCGTTCGCAACAGCGGCCACCACGCCGCCGCCCGTGCCATCGAAACCCAGATCAGGAAACTGGCCCCTCTCGCCGAAACCCGCTGCCTCGATCTGCTCGAAACGACGCACCCCACCTGGAGCGCCATCGTCCAATACGTCTACATGTCCACGATCCGCCGCACACCGGAACTGTGGGAGGCGCTCTACGACAACTTCTGGTTCGACTGGCTCACGAAGTGGATCCGCCCCCTCGTGCAGCGCGGCAACAGCCTCAAGCTCCGCATCCTGATGGAAGCCTTCCAGCCCGACGCCATCGTCTGCACCCAGGCCCACCCCTTCGCCGTCCTCTCCGCCTACGCACGCCGGCAAGGCACGCCTATCCCGCTCTGGGGCATCGTCACCGATTTCCTGCCCCACCGTTTCTGGCACGTCCCGCCCGACGAGCACA
>JAKLIL010000272.1 GCA_022709625.1 Verrucomicrobiota bacterium | reverse complement strand
ATTTCGTCGTGGTTGGCTTCCAGCACGACGAGTTGGCAGCCGCGCAACCGTTCGCGGGCGAGTTGGGTGGGCATGCCCAGATCGGTCGCGATGCCGATGCGGGCCGTGCCGCGGGAAAGGACGAATCCGACAGGATCGTAGGCGTCGTGGGGGAGGGCGAAGGGCAAGATGTCGATGTCGCCGATCGCGAAGGGCGAACCGGAACTGAAAAGATTCCATTCCAAATGGCCGGCGCCGCGGATGGCGCGGGCGGTATCGCCGTTGGCGTAGAGTTGGAGCCCGTGCCGGCGGTGGAGCATGGCGAGGCCGGCGACATGGTCGCTGTGTTCGTGCGAAACGCAGACGGCGCGCAGCTTGGCCGGCTCGAGGCCGGCCGCCGCCATGCGGCGGAAGGTTTCCTTGGCCGAAAGGCCGGCATCGATCAGCACGGCCGTCGTGGCGCTCTCGACGTGGATGCAGTTGCCGCTGCTGCCGGAGGCCAGCACGCAGACGCGCAATTCATGGCAAGCCGCAGACATGCAGGCGGGGCTCACGAAGGCGCAGGGATGGCCGAGGGGCCTTCCGCGGGGGGCGGTGCTTCGGCGGCGGCGGTCGTGGGCGGGGTCTCGGCGGCCCGGCGGCGCTGGAGAAACTCGCGGGCAAATTGGCGGTAGGCGGCGGCGCCCGCGCAGTTGGGATCGTAGGCGATGATCGGCTGGCCGTGCGAAGGAGCCTCGGCCAACCGCACCGAGCGGGGGATGAGCGCCTCGTAGATCCGGTCCGGAAAATGGGTGCGGATTTCGGCCACGACCTGCTGGGACAGGTTGGTGCGGCCGTCGTACATGGTCATGACGATGCCTTCGACGGCAAGGCGCGGGGCCGCGCCGGAATCGTGCAGCTTGGAAACGAAGTTGAGAATGGTGCTGATGCCTTCCAGCGCGTAGTATTCGCACTGCATGGGGATCAGGAGCCCGTCGGCGGCGCAGAGGGCATTCATCGTGAGGATGCCGAGGGACGGAGGGCAGTCCACCAGAACGAAGTCGTAGGGGGCCTGCGCGGCGAGCGGTTCCAGCGCCATGGACAAGCGCTGCAGATAGTGTTTGGCGCGGGACACGTCGATTTCCGCGCCGGCCAGATCGACCTCGGAGGCCACCAGGTCCAGGCGCTCGCAGCTGGTCTTCTGGACGATGTCGGCGAGTGGTTTCTCGCTGAGGAGGACGTCGTAGATGCTGGCCCCTTCGGTTTTGGCCAGGCCGAGGCCGCTGGTTGCGTTCGCTTGCGGGTCGAGGTCGATCAGCAGCACCTGCTTGCGCCGTTCGGCCAGACAGGCGGCCAGATTGACGGCGGTTGTGGTTTTGCCGACGCCGCCTTTCTGGTTGGCGACGGCGATGACGGGTGTGGGCATGTTCGGGTCCTTTGCGAATTCGATGGAGGCATTATAGCGGGGCGGCGGGGCGCGCAAACCTTTTTCCGCGGATTCCGGCAGCGCGGCGGGCGGCGCCGTCAGCGCACCAGCAGCACGGGCATTTTGCCGCTGGCGACGACGTGGGCGGCCGCGCCGCCGATGAGCCGATCGTAGATCCAGCCGTGGCCGTGGGAGCCCACCGCTACGAGATTGCAGCCGGTTTCTTCCGCCTTTTCCAGAATCCGCGTGGCGGGCGGGCCGACGGCCACGAGTGCGGCGGCGGCGCACTGGTGGGCGCGGGCGATGGTGTGCGCCTCCAGGTTCACCTGCTGGGCCCGGGCCAGATCGTCGGCCGATTCGGCCACGGTCAGGATGACGAGCGGAACCTGCAAGGCGTTGGCAAGGCCGACGGCTTCGCTCAGCGCGCGGCCGGCGGAGGGGGAGCCATCCGCGGCCACGAGAATCCGGACGATAGGGGTGAAGGTCCCCGGCGTGACCAGGCAGGGCCGTTGGGCGCGGCGCACGAACCGTTCCATGGTTGAACCGGCAAGATCCGGCGCCGTCTTCGAGTGTTCGCCCTGCCGACCGAGGACGACCAGTTCGGTGCGCGACTGGATGTCGGCCAGGACTTGGGCCGGATGGCCGAATTCCAGCGTTGTCACCACGGGGATGCCGGCTTGCTCGGCGCGGGCGGCCGTTTCGCGCAACAAGGCTTCCCCGCGCGCCCGCAACGCTTGCTGGAGTTCGTTGCCAGCGGTCGGACTCCACCCGATCACGCCGGTTGGCGATGCCAGCAGGGGGAATTCCAGCATGCGCGCATCCACCACGTGGACGGCTTCCAGGCGGGCATCGAGGCGGCGGCCCAGATCGAGGGCGTACTCGCGTGCGACCTCGCCGCCCGCCGACCCATCGACCCCAAAAAGAATATTCTTGATCATGGGTGCACCTCGTTCCTTCGACAAGCCGTAGGATGACGCCTTTGCCGGCGTTTGGCAAGCCGGGAAGATCAACCGAGGCGGGCCAGCGCGTCCCGGAGCGCGGGGGGTGTCCAGGCGCGATACAGGAAATCGGCGCGGGGAACCAGCGGCAATTCCGGCGGGAGCGGCCGGATCCGCGGGGTTGCCATCAGGGTGTAGAAGCGGCAATTGCGGTTGACGGTCAGGATCCGCTCTCCGGTGTTCGACCGGTAGGCTTGCTCGCGGAAATCGCAGGCCGCCGGCCCGGGACAATGGCCGGTCTGCGCGGCGCGGGGACAGGATTCCGAAATGAACAGCGGCGGATCGCAGTGAATGGGCCAGACGAGGCCAAAAGGCATCCGCCGGGCCAGTTCCGCGACATTTTCGGGCGTATCTTCGGGCGCGACCGTGCAGCGGAAAACGCCGCGTTCGCGCAGTTCGGCCGCCGCAGCGGAATTGAGGACGTACAGGGGCCAATCGGCGGACAGATCGAGATCGTCGGCGCGGGGCAGGAAATCGAGGGCCGCAAGGTCTGCCGCTTCCCAGCGGCGGTGGCCCGCATCGAAGAAATGGCGGATTTGAGTCTGCAGTTTGTCGCGATCCCATGTCCGGACAATCATCGGCAGCGCGAAGCGCACGGCGATTCGCGGAGCGAAAACCGCCACCGCGGCTTCGATTTCATCGATCGATTCCCGGCCGAGTTCCACGATGAGTTCGGTGGCGCGGGGAATCGCGCCGTCCGGAAAGGCAACGCGAAAGGCGTACGGCTGGTCCGTCTTCAGCAAAAACGCCGGGGGAGGCGGAGAGTTCGGGGTTCGGAGTTCAGCGTTTAGGCGGGAGAGGGAGGTAATCGCTTGTTCGACGCGCCGGTCGCGAGCAGCGCGGAGGGCCTGCTCGAGGGCGGCGGCCAAATCGCGGCGGAGCGCATTGAGTTGGGAGACCGGGACGAAGACGGCGGGACCTTCCTGCA
>JAKLIL010000271.1 GCA_022709625.1 Verrucomicrobiota bacterium | reverse complement strand
GCCTCGCCGCCTGTTTCGCGGCCCAGGTCACCGCCGAGGACGTGCCCCGCAGCAAGCCCGATCCCGCCAGCTACCGCCTGTGCGTCGCGCGGCTCGCGCAGCGGTTCCCGGATCGCGGCATCGTGCCCGCCGCCTGCGTGGCGATCGAAGACACGACCGACGGCCTTGCCTCCGCGCGCGGCGCGGGCATTCCGGTCGTGGCCGTGGCGACCAACCTGCCGGCGGAGACCCTGCGCGCCGCCGGCGCCGCCGCCGTCGTCGATTCCCTCGCGGGCCTGACGCCCCGGCGTCTCGCCGAGCTGGCGGATTTGCCGGTCCCTTGAGTTCGGCTCCGCCGGATCGCCGGCGGCGCCTGGCCGGGCAGTCGATTCCGCCGCCCCCCCGGCATACCTTTCCCTGGGCACGTGCCGTTTGGCTGTGTGCCGAGAGCATGTTCAAATTTGTTGCAGCGGCCGAGTTCAGCCACGGGACGAGACCCCGGCTCCATTCCGATCGTTTTTGAAGCCCCGCCGCCCTCGTCGGGGAAAGTGGCCGTGTCCGCCTGGGGCGGTGCGTTCTGGGCCATCCTCCCGGGTCCGCGGGATGGAGACGCGACTGGGCGCGCTTCCGCCCGGTGCCGGCAAGGAACGCCAACGGGCAATCCCGGGCCCCGCAGACGCCGCGGCGCCGTGAAGCCTCAGCCCTGGCGGGCGGTGGCGAGGAATGCGGAATAGGTGCGGAACGGGCGCTCGATCCGCGCCGCCGTTTCGCAACGGACCTCGACGAAGCCGATGGACGCCAGAAGATTCGCCAACTCGGTCCGATCGAAGCCGAAATGGCGGACGCCCTCCGCGTGCGCGTGGAACGAGCCGTCTTCCAGATCGAGATCGGCCAAGGCAAGCATGCCCCCGGAGCCGAGCATTCCCATGAATGTCCGGAGAAGCACGGCGACGTCCGCCACGTGGTGCAGCGTCATGGCGGAAACGATCAGATCGTAGGGACCGGCCGGGTGCGGATCCGTGGCGAAGTCGGCTTGCAGCGGCACTACGTTGCCGATGCCCGCGGCTTGGATTTTCCGGGCGAGGACGTCCAGCATGCCGCGGGAAGAATCGACGGCCGTCACGCGGCGGACGCGCGGAGCCAGGGCGAGGGCGAGCAGCCCCGTTCCGCAACCGTAGTCGAGCGCGGCCAGTTCGGGCCCCAGCGGCACACGGCGCTCCAGGGCCGCGAAGATCTCGGCGGCGAGCCGGCGGCGGTGGGGGTGGTCGTCCCAGTCCGGGGCGCGGGCGTCGAACGGATTGGTCATCGGCGCGGGCGCGCGTAGGTGCCCTGAAGGGCGCCTTCGGCCAGGATATGCCCCTGCATGGCGCGGAGGAGATCGGGCTTGCGGGCCCGGGCATCCAGTGCCAGGCGGACGTCGAGCGCGTAGACCTTGAAAAAGTAGCGGTGCGGGCGGCCCGGCGGCGGGCAGGGGCCGTCGTAGCCGACGCGATCGAAGTCGTTCAAACCTTGGATCGCCTCGCCGGGAAACTGGGCGCGGCGCGCAACGTTCTCGGGCAAGGACCGGACTTCGGGGGCGAGGTTGAACAGCACCCAGTGGACCCAGTCGCCGCCGGGCGCGTCGGGATCGTCGCAGAGGACGGCGATGCTTTGCGTGTTGGCAGGCACCTCGCTCCAGGACAGCGGCGGAGAGAAATTGGCGCAGGCGTAGCGGTCGGGGATCGCGGCGCCCATGGCGAAGGCGGCGCTCAAAACGGCAAGTTCCATCATGTGGATCCTCCTACGTGCGGCCCGCTAGAACCTTGCGGATGGCGTCTTCCAGCGGAGTCTCGGGCGAGAGATGCGGGGCGATGTCCTTGACCATGCGCTGGGCGTCGGCCTGCTTGTGGCCAAGCGCGATCAGGGCCAGCAGCATGTCCCGCAACTTGGCCTCGGCGGGACCCGGCGCCTTGCCGCCGGCGAGCGCCTCCAGCATCCCGCCGTTGCCGAGCTTGTCGCGCATTTCCAGCACGATGCGCTCGGCGGTTTTCTTGCCGATGCCCGACACGCCGCTCAGCCGCTTGACGTCGCCCTGGGCCACGGCGGCCTTGAGGTCGCGGACGGACAGCCCGCTGAGGACGGCCAAGCCCAGCTTCGGACCGATGCCGTTCACGGCGGTGAGCAGTAGGAACGCGTCGCGCTCTTCGGCGGACATGAATCCGTAGAGCAGATGGGCGTCTTCGCGCACGACCGGGACCGTCAGGAGGCGTAGGCGTGCGCCGCACGCGGGCAGGCGGTCGTAGCTGCTGAGGGGGATGGCGGCTTCGTAGCCGCTGCCGTTCACGTTGACGACGACGCGGGTGGGTTCCTTTTCCTCCAGCACGCCATCCAGAAACACGATCATCTCGTTGCCTCGCTTCCGGTCGAACCGCGCCAAGCCGCGCAAAAACCCGCCGCGCCTTGCGAGCGCCGACGGGTCCATGCGGTTGTCCGTCGAAGCGGACGCCGCCAAACCGGCGGGTTAGGCCTTGGCCTTGTTGGCGCTCTTGCCCTTCTTCAACCGCTTGTTGCGGCGAGCCCGGGCCTTGCGCTTCACACGTTTTCTCAATTGCTGTCCCATAAGGCCGCGTTTCGTATCAAATTCCGTGCCGCCAAGTCAAGTTTCACGCGGATGCGCAGGGCCAACGCAGCTAAACCGCCTACAATCCGCATCAAGCCGAACAGCCCTGCAACGCAAGAGACGCCATCGACGCCAAAGATGCGCAAACGCCGGAGGGCTATCAAGTCTTGCCCATGTGATTTACAAAACCACAATCATGTTGAGTGGAGGCGCGCAGCGCCGGAATCGAAACATCTCGGCCGGTTGCCAAGGGCTGGCCGGTGGGACCAAGCCGAGATCCCTCGACCCGTCTTCGCGCGCGGCCACGGCGGGCAGGCCAAGCTCGGGATGACTGGCTTGGGAAGGAAAATGGCGTTCCTCTCGCGCCTCTTGCGCCCTTTGCGTTGAATGGATCGGAAGATGTAGCTGCGTTGGCCCTGACCGGATATGCCGATGTGGTTTGCGTTTCGGCGAGTCTTGGGAACCGGTTGTCTGCATGCCGGAATCCCCAGCGGATGCCCTTTGGCAAAACCGCGGCAGGTCATTTTCACATTTTATAAATACTAGAACAATCTACTCTTTATAAAAACCGGAAATTGTGAAATATCCCCGGTCGTGATTGGCAAACCCTTGTTTGCCTGCGCGACAATTTCTGGGAGGATGCGGACATGAAAGCGCGGCGGCTGTTTGCGGGCATCCAGGTGGAAACCGCGGACGCCTTGCGGCAGTTGGCGGCCGATCTGCAACGGGACCTGCGC
>JAKLIL010000270.1 GCA_022709625.1 Verrucomicrobiota bacterium | reverse complement strand
AAAGCGAAAACGAGCTGATGAAAGCCATGGCGAGCGACACCAACACCCCGATTCCCTTCCAGTTCGATCTGGCCGCCGGCGCACCGCGCGAGCACCGCGGCATCGCGATCGATGCGCTGACCTACTCGCTGGCGCCGGCCAAGGAGCTGGAGGCGGCATGGCCCGAGGCTCTTCCCAAGCAACTCACCGTGGAAATGGCGTGGCTTCCCGACGGCGTGGTCGTTACGGTCGGCGACTCCGCATTGACCGACCAAGTCGTCGATCGGGCTTTGGACGGCGTTGCGGAGCCGATCACCGATCTTCCGGCCTGGCGCGAATTGTTCCCCGCCCCCGAAAAAGAACTGGCCAGCGCGGCCCATCTCGGGCTCTTCGATCTGCTGCGGTCCTATCTCGGCATTGTCGATGCCTTCACCGGCAGCGACACGGCCGCCTACGTGCCGGCGGGCCCGGGCAATCTGGAGAGCGCTTCCTACGTGGCGTTGGGCGGCGCCATGAGCCGCGTGCGCTTTCGTTTGGCCGACGTGGCGGCCATCGGCCAGAAGATCCAGGAAGCCCGGGAAACAGCCATGGCCGAGATGATGAAAGCCATGGAAGCCCAAGGGGAAATGCAGCTGGAAATCGACGACGAATTCGAGTCCATGGACGAGGCAGAATACGAGGAATACAATGCCGGCGCCGATGCGCCGGGTCACGTTGTGGAAGAAGCCGCCCCGGCCGAGGAGACGATCTTCCCCGAAGAAAAACCTGCCTTCGAACCGGCCACTGCGATGGAAACGCCGGTGCCGACAGCCCGGGAATAATCTCGGCTCCATTTGGGCAAGCGGGCCGCAAGGCCCGCTTTTTTCCCTTGGCACAGGGGGCTGGCGCGCCCTCCGGACAAGGCTCCCCATCGGCGGGAAAACGCTTCTACAAAACGCTTTACCCGACCGGGTGTTTTTGAGTATGGTGCAAACTCGATGTACTCTTCGTACCTGAAACGCCTCCGCGAATGCAACCTGTGCCAAGGAGCCCGCCCATGAAGTCCATCCCCTCGTATGTTCGTCGCACCCTGGCGGCGTTGTGCCTATTCGCTGCGGCGGGCGTTGCGCCGGCGGAAGTCATGCTCCAGTGGTTCGAAACCGACTGGGACGAGATGTACCAGAAACTGCCGCTGGTGGCGCAGGTCGGCTACGACAACTTCTGGATTCCGCCGCCGACCAAGGCGCCTACCGGCACCGGCACGAAATGGGGCAACGTGGGTTACAGCCTCTACGACCGGTTCGACCTCGGCGACGTGCCCCAGCGCGGCTCGCGGGCCACGCGCTACGGCACCCGCGGGTCCCTGCGCAACATGATCGACAATGCGCATCGGCTCGGCATCAAGATCATCCCCGACATCGTCATGAACCACAACGGCAACGGGCCGGACTTCCGGGAATACCCCGGCATGACCGCCACCGACTTCCACGTGCAATGGCAGGAAGGCTATTGCAACACGCTGAACTACAAGCGTCCGCCCCGCATGAACTGGTGGTACCACCATGAAGGCTACGGCGCCACCATGTGGACGGATTTGGCCAACCTCGCCGACATCCGCACTGAAGACCATCCCCTCAACGGCGACCCCAAGCGCTTTACCGGCCAGAAGACCGACGCCGACAACCAAAGCTTCAATTTCGTGGACGGCACCTCCTATCTGCGGCATGTCGGCCAATACGACCGCTATCCCTACGCCTACACCAACGAACTGGCCTCCGAGATGCTCTATCGCTGGATCGTCTGGCTGGGCAACGCGACCGACTACGACGGTTTGCGCCTCGATGCCGGCAAGCACACCCCCTACGAGTTCTTCGGCTGGAAGGATCGCGGCTTCCTCCACGAGGCCCAATACAACTATTCCAACCGCCGCGGCTACGCGTTCAACAACGATCCCGTCGATCTCTTCGCCAACGACCGCGACCGCACGAACGCCTTCATCTTCGCCGAAATCCTCTCGCCGTGGACCGAAATCGAATACTGGTTCGGCGGCGGCACCGAAGCCGGCAAGCGGAATCCGATGCGGTTCCTCGACGCCACGATGAAAAACACCGCTGATTCCTGCTTCACGGGCAACCTGAGCGGCCTCGGCGCCTACGGGTCGGATTTCGGACCCAACAACGGCGTCGCCTACGTCTGGGGCCACGACAGCGTGCTGGCCGCGGGAGCCAAGGCCAACCTCGCCTACGCCTACGTCCTCTGCCATGTCGGCGTGCCGATGGTCTACTACACCGGCAACAACATTTCGTGGGCGGACTACGGCCGCGTCGCCTGGACCCCCGGCGGTCCGCGCACCTGGATGTATCCGGGCTACGACGACTACGCCCTCGGCGAGGTGCCCGGCAAGGGCGCCGTCGCCAACCTGGTCTGGATCAACCAGAACTTCGCCCGCGGCAGCGAGGTGAAACGCTGGGACAACGACGCCGATTTCTTCGCGCTCGAGCGCTACGACGACTTGAACGGCAACGGCACGGCCAATGCCGGCGAAGGCATCATGATCCTCGCCCTGAACGATTCCGGCGGCGACCTCACCAAGAACCTGGACTGCGCCTTCCCCGACGGCACCATTCTCAAGGACTTCACCGGCAACAACGGGGACCAGGTCACGGTCAGCGGTGGAAAGGCCAACATCCGCGTGCCCGGCAACTCCGGCCAGGGCTGGGTCGTCTATGCCCCGCTGTGCGCCGACGGCGTCAGCCTCGTCTTCAAGGAAAACAATGCGGAGGCCGGCACCCTGGATTGGTTCATTCCCGGCGGCGCCACCAACAACGCCCCCGGCAGCACGCAAAAGGTCACCCGCATCACCGCCGATGCCTTGGTCGTCGAATCCGAAGCCACCCAGGTGCCCGCCGGCATCACCGTGGACAACATCATGCTCAAATGGGGCGCCGGAATCGAGTTGGGCATCACCAACTGGTTCGATGTCAACCGCGGCCGCGTCTCCGGCCGTTTCTACAACATGAACCGGCCCGCCTCCGGTGGCATGTACTCGCTGACGATCCCGACCACCAACCTGGCCGAGGGCCTGCATGTCGTCAAAGCCCGCGCTTTCACCCGGCGCGATCCCAATTATTCCGCCATCTTCAACACCCAGACCAAGGTCGTCTACGTGGACCGCCATGGTCCCGACCTCGTTCTGGATTGCCCCGACACGTTCAAGGGCGACGCCCTGCTCACCGTCAGCAACCGCGACTTCACTGCCTACCAGGTCTTTGTCAAAATCGACGGCGGCGCCGAGCAGCCTGCGGACATGCTGATGAAGGGCACCTTCCAATACGCCCTGGCGGGCCTCGCCGCCGGTCCCCACACCATCAC
>JAKLIL010000027.1 GCA_022709625.1 Verrucomicrobiota bacterium | reverse complement strand
CCACCGGCGAGGAACGCCAGGACCAGGAATTCGTATCCATGGCGGGCCGGGTCAGCATGACCAAGTCCGACGTGAAGGAGTTCTTCGAGAAGACCGGCGTGAAGTTCCCCGCCGGCGCTTCCATCACCTACAACGCCACCATCAGCCAACTCATCGTGGCCAACACGGCGGACAACCTCGAGACCTTCGAGCGCATCCTCCAGCAGCTCAACGTCGTGCCCAACCAGGTCGAAATCGAAGCCCGCTTCATCGAAGTGGACCAGGGCGATCTCGAGGAACTCGGCCTGCAGTGGATCCTGAACGACAACTACGAGTTCGCCACCGAGCGGGGCGGGCCCGGCCGCCTGCAGGTCAACGCCGACCCGTACGGCTTCACCCAGGGCAATCGGTTCTTCTCCTACAACAACGAAAACCTCGGCATTTCGCCGGCCTCGGCCCTGACCCAGGCCCCGAACCAGGCGATGCTTGGCGGCATCCTGAGCGCGTCCAGCGTGCTGACGAATCCCGAAGTCACCGTCGTCCTGCAGGCGCTGTCGCAGCACGGCGGCACCGATCTGCTCTCCGCCCCGCGCGTCACCACCCGCAGCGGCGTCAACGCCCAGATCCAGGTTGTCAAGGAAATCATCTATCCGACCGAGTTTGACGTCACCCAGCCCACCATGAATTCCGACGGCAACGTGACGATGTCGCCCGTCGTGACGCCCGGCACCTTCGAGACCCGCGAGACCGGCGTGATCCTCAACGTGACGCCCACCGTCGGGCCCGACGGCTACACCATCGACCTCGTCATGGCCCCCGAAGTGGCCGAACTGGTCGATTGGATCCAATACGGCTCGCAGATCACCGTGGAAACGGGCATCATCGGCGCGCGGCAGCAGAACACCTACATTTTCAACATGCCCATGCCGGTCTTCACCAGCCGCAACGTCACCACCTCGATCGTGATCTGGGACGGCCAGACCGTCGTCATGGGCGGGCTGATCCGCGAGGAACTGACCACCATCAAGGACAAGGTGCCGATCCTGGGCGACATTCCGCTGCTGGGCTGGCTGTTCCGCTCGGAAGGATCCTACAGCAAGAAGAAAAACCTGCTGATCTTCGTGACCGCGCGGCTGGTCGATCCCGCCGGCCGGCCGATCCACCGCGAAGGCACGCTGGCCATGCCGGGCGAGGGCGTGGCCGCCGCGCCCGAAGCCGCCGCCGCCGTCGCGCCGTAATCCGTTTCTGCGAGGGCATAGACCGGGCGCCCCGCGCCGTTTGGGTCGATGGGCGTCGAACGAACGACGCCGGTGCGGCGTTGCGATCCCGCCTTCTCCGTTTCAACATGTTAACCCTGAACCCGGACCTCTGGCTTCTGACCTCTGGTTTCTGACCTCTGACCTCTGAACTCTTTCTCCTGAACCCTGAACCCCGAACCCTGAACCCTGAACCCCGACCCCTGAACCCTTCCTTCCCAGCCTCGGTCCTGATCGTCGACGGCACGGCGGTGGCCTACCGCGCATTCTACGCCTTGCAAGGCCTCTCCACCCGCGACCACCAGCCGACCAACGCGCTCTTCGGCTTCATCCGCATGGTGCGCCAGCTCGAGAAGCAGTGGCGTCCGGACCGCCTCGTGGTGACCTTCGACGGCGGCGCGCCCGCCCATCGCCTTGAAAAATGCCCGGCCTACAAGGCCCAGCGCCCCCCGATGCCCGCCGACCTGCGCTCGCAACTGGCGCTGATCGACGAATTCCTTGCCGCCGCCGGCATTCCGATGGTCTTGCTCCAGGGGCAGGAGGCCGACGACGTGATGGCCACCCTGGCCGCGCGCGCCGCCGCCGCCGGCGCGACCGTCCGCCTCGCGACCAGCGACAAGGACCTGATGCAGCTTGTCGACGAGCGCATCCGCATCGTCCCGCCGACGAAGACGGAGGAAGAAATGGGCCCGGCCGGCGTGGCGGCCAAGACGGGCGTTCAGCCGGCCCAGATCGTCGATTGGCTCGCGCTCGTCGGCGATACCGCCGACAACATTCCCGGCATCGACGGCATCGGACCCAAGACCGCCACCAAGCTCATTGCGCAGTTCGGTTCGCTGGACGCCTGCCTTGCGCAGGCGGAGCAAATCGAGTCGGCCGGCCTGCGCGCCAAGGTGCAGGCCGGCCGCGATATCGCCCGGCTCAACGTCGCCCTGATGACGCTGGACAAGGACGTGCCCGGCGTGCCGGACTGGGCCGCCATTCCGCCTCCCGCGCCGGACTTTGCCAAGCTCAAGGCGTTTTTTGAAAAGTACGAATTGCACAAGTTCGCCGCGGAGCTGGCAGCCCAGGCGCCGGCGCCCCCTCCGGCCCCGCCCAGGCCCGCGGACGGGCAGATGAGCCTGTTCTAGGAAGCCCGTGAACCCCGGCGCCGACAAATTTTCCATGGCGTGGAAAACCCGCGAAAAAGTTTTCCATACCGTGGAAAAAACGGCCGGATTTTTTCCATGCCACGTAAAATCCGCCGAAAAGTTTTCCATGGCGTGGAAAATCGCCTGACCCAGGGATGTCGGAATAATTAGATGAGCAATGACTGGAAGGATTATCCGTTTTCCGTATTCTCTGCCGCGCTGAGCTCGGCCATGGGAATCGGTATAGGGTTCATCCTCGCGCTTTTTGCGGGAGGCATGATCGGGTTTTATGGGCATGGGGCAACCATGGGGGACGCAAGCGACGGCTTGTT
The DNA here is from genome assembly GCA_022709625.1 of Verrucomicrobiota bacterium. Lineage (GTDB taxonomy): Bacteria > Verrucomicrobiota > Kiritimatiellia > CAIQIC01 > Lenti-01 > Lenti-01. The sequence continues at coordinate 8,852 of JAKLIL010000027.1, read as the reverse complement.
CTTCTTATATCTGTTCTATATCTTCCCCGTTCACCTTCTTGCCAACCTAGGAAGAATATCCGGACTTCTGGCTGCGCTGGCTTCAATCGTCCTGCTTATCCTCTACTTCAAATGGGACAACCTAAAGCTTGAAATCCTTTTGCTCTACGCTCTTTCCGTCGGGCTTTGCGTATTCCAGAGCATCGGGCTTGCCCAAGATAGCCTTGCCGATATGCCATGGGCCAGGTTTTCAATCGGCTGTGCGGCGGTTATCTGCGGATACCTTGCCATCCGGGGAATTGAATTTTTATGGTGGAATATTCAGAAAAGAAAATGAGGCCAACACGGCATTCTTGCCCTGCGGATCACAAAGTGTGCCCAGGATAAGCGCTGCGGTTCCCTGAACCCCGAACCCTGACCCCTATGACCCTGACTTCCAAACCCCTTCAAATCCTGCTGCAGGCGCTGCTGGTGGCGCTGCTGGCGGCGGGCGCCGTCGCCACGCGGCGGCATGTGCTGGACGCGCAGCGGCAGTTGACCGCCGACGGCTCGATTCCGTTCACGCTCGAGAGCGCGCTGGCGTTCCGGCGCATCCAGATGGCGTACCGCGACGGCGAATTGCCCAAGATCGACCGCGGCATCCAGTATCCCCGCGGCGTGGTCGCGCGCGAACTGGACACGCTCGGGGCGGAACGGGTCTACGCACGGGCGGCGCGGCTCTGGCCAGGCACGCTGAATCTGGCCGAAAAGGTCCGCTGGCTCCACTTGGCGTGGTTTTGCCTGGCGATCCCGGCGATGTATTTCTGGGTGAAATGGATGGGCGGGGGCGCGGCCGGCGGCTTCTGGGCGGCGGCGTTCTATGCCGTGGCGATTTCCGCCGTGGCGCGCTCAACGGGCCAGGAACTCTCGCACGAAAACCATGCCTTGCCGCTGTTGCTGTGGCATCTGGCGGCAGCCGCCTGGACGCGGAACCGCGCGGGTTCGCTCCGCGCCAAGTTGGCCGGCGGCTGGATTTCGGCGGGCTTGGCGGGCCTGGCGCTGTGCGCGTGGGATCTCGTCCAGATCTATTTGATGCTCTACATGGCGTGGGGCGTGGCGGAAGCCTTGCTGGGCCGCTTCTCCAAGGAACAACTCTGGACCCGCGCGGTGCCGCTGATGGCCGTCCTGCTGGCCGCCGGGCTGCGCAATCCCTACTTGGCTTCGCACGGCTTTCTGGTTTCGCCGACGATGGGGCTGGGGTGGGGGATGCTGCTGGCCGGTGCACCCGCGGCCCAGCGCCGGCAGGTCGGCGCGCGGCTCGCGCTGGCGGTTCTGCCGGTGGCGATCTGTTTGGTTATGGCGCAGGTCTATTTGCCGGCCTACGGCCATTTCGGATCTTTGCTCTGGGCCAAGCTGCGGTTTCTCAACGTCCGGCCGGAGGATCCCGCGCGGTTGACCTTCGAGCAGCGGATCCTGTGGGTGCCGGCGCTCCATTCCACCTCGGGAGCCATGCTGCTGCAGTGGTTCCCAGCGCTTTTGGGGTTGACGGCGGTCGGGGCTTGTGTTCTGATTCGCGGCACCGTTCGCAACCAGTGGGCGTTTCCCGATTTCCCCTTTCTTTTCTTCTGCCTGCTGGCGTCGTTTGCCTTTTTCATCCTGTTTTTCCGTTTCCACGTGTGGCTGGCGGCGTTCGCCTGCGGAATGCTGGGACTGTGGGCTGGGCAACTGGCCGGCGGCGAGGTCCGCTGGGCCCGCCGCGCGGCGGTGGCGGCGCTGGCCTGCGGATGGCTGCTGGAGGCCAGCCAGCCGTGGCGGGGGCCGCTGCGCCTGCGCCGGCCGGCCGTGGAGGCGCCCGAAGCGCGAAAATGGGATGGGCCGCTCTTCTGGGGCCGCCCAAACGTCTACGCCGCCGAAACCAAGGAATTGATGGATCATTTGCGAAAATACGTGGCGCCCGAGCCCGTGCTGGCGAATTTCGGGATCAGCGCGAGCATCGCCGCCTACGGCGGCTGTCCCGTCGTGCTGCATCCGAAGTTCGAATCGCCGGCGATCCGCCGGCAGGTGCGCGCCTACGGCGAAACGCTGTTCACGGGCGACGAAGCGGAATTCCGCGACTGGATGGAGGCGCAGGGCGCGACGGTCTACGTGCATTCGCTCGGCGAGTTTTCGGAGATCCAGCCGGGCTACCAGATGCGCTACATGGTGAATGCGCTGGAGCCGGCCACGAACGCCGCGGCGCGCCGGTTCGAGCAGCGGCCCGAAGAGCTGGAGCACTTCGTGCCGGAGTTCGCGAACCGCAAGTACCGCGTGTTTCGCCTGAAGCGGAGTCCCGGCGCGGCGCGGCTGGCCGAAACGCTGGCCGAGCAGGCGCAGGCCGCCTTCGAGCGCGGCGCACTGGCGGCGGCGGAAGCCCAAGCCGCCCATGCCTTGCGGATGGATGCCGAAAACGAAACCGCGCAGGCCGTCCTGCGCCACGCCAGCCGACTCCGCGAGGACGGTTTCCAGACGGCGGACGAAGGCGAACCGGCGGCCGAGGCCCCGGCCTGGGCCCCGGCCCAACCATGGTGAACGGATGAAAAAAGGATTTTGCATGGCCCTGACGGGCGGCATCGCCTGCGGCAAAAGCAAGGTGGCGGGCTTTTGGCGGCGCTGGGGCGCCGAAATGCTCGACGCCGACGAAATCGCGCATCGGCTGATCGCGCCGGGCGGCGTCTGCGTGGACGCGGTCCAACAGGCGTTCGGCCCCCGCATCTGGACGCCCGACGGCGGCATCAACCGCGCGCGGCTGGCCGACATCGTGTTTGCCGATGCCGCCGCCCGGCAGCGCCTGAACGACTTGCTGCATCCGCCGGTCATCCGCCGCATGCGGCAGTGGGCCGAGGGCATCCGCCGCGAGGGCCTCGTCGGCGTGGCCGTGATTCCGCTGCTGTTCGAGACCGGAACGGAAAAGGAATGGGATGCCGTCGTGTGCGTGGCGTCCGCCGAGCCGACGATCCTGGACCGGCTGGAACGCCGCGGCCTGACCGCCGAACAGGCGCGGGCGCGGCTCGCCAGCCAATGGCCGGTGAGCGAAAAAGCCGCGCGCGCCGACCGCGTGATCGAAAACAACGGCAGTCTGGCCGAGCTGGAAGCGCAAAGCCGGGCCGTCTGGAAAGAATTAATCGAGGAAGGAGAATAAACCCATGAGCCCCAACCCCCGGAATCCCCGTCAACCCCGCAAACCCTCCCCCGGAGGCGGTCGCCGCGGCCGGCCCCGGAAGAATCCGCAGGAAGAGGAGCCGGCGCGCACGAGCATGCCGCTGCCGTCCTCCCTGCTGGACACCACCATTTCCGACGGCGAGGAATACCGCCCGGGCACGGGTGCGTCGGCTGGCGCCGAAGAATCGGCCGAAGCGCCGGAACGGGGTAACGAGCAGATTCCGCCCGCGCCGCCCGCGCCGCCGCCGATGGTCGAGGAGCGCGCCGCCGAACCGCCGCCGCCCGCGCCGCCTGTGGCGCCGCCCCCGCCGGGGTCCGGCAACCAGCCCTACCAGCCGCATTACCGCCCGCCGTATCCCCAGCAGCAGGGCGGGGGACGCCACGACCGCTATTTCGACCGGAACCGGCGCCACGGCGGCCAGCCCTACCACGACAACCGGCCGCGCGTGCCGCTGACGCCCGAGGAAGAAGCCGCCCGCGCCGCCCAGATCGCCGCGCAGCGCGCCGCCGCCGAAGCCGCCGCCGCCGAACGCGCCAAGATGGCCCGCGTGTTGAAACTCAACGAACTGCAGCAACTGACCGTGCCCCAGCTCAAGGAACTGGCCGACAGCTACCAGCTCGTCGATCTCGGCGCCCTCAAGAAGCACGAGCTGATCTTCGAGATCCTCAAGGCCAACGCCCGCTGCAACGGCACCATGTTCGTCCGCGGCATCCTGGAAATCCTCCCCGACAACTTCGGGTTCCTGCGCTCGCCGAATAACAACTACCTGCCGTGTCCCGACGACATCTACGTTTCGCCGTCGCAGGTCCGCCGCTTCGCGCTGCGCACGGGCGACATCGTGGACGGCGAAATCCGCTCGCCCAAGGACAAGGAGCGCTTCTTCGCGCTGCTGAAGGTCAACAGCATCAACGACGGGCCGCCGGAAGGCCAACGCGGGAAGATCCCGTTCGAGAACCTCACGCCGCTGTTTCCCAACGAACGGCTGGTGCTGGAGACCAAGAGCAAGAACAACGTGAACATGCGCGTCATGGACCTGCTGACGCCCCTCGGCAAGGGCCAACGCGGCCTGATCGTGGCCCCGCCGCGCACCGGCAAGACCGTCCTGATGCAGATGATGGCCAACAGCGTTTCCGAAAACAATCCGGAGGTGAAGCTGATCATCCTGCTGATCGACGAGCGCCCCGAGGAAGTCACGGACATGGAGCGCAACACCCAGGCGGAAGTCATCAGTTCCACTTTCGACGAGCCGCCGGAGCGCCACGTGCAGATCGCCGAGATCGTCATCGAAATGGCCAAGCGCCAGGTCGAAGCCGGTAAGCACGTGGTGATCCTGCTCGACTCGATCACGCGCCTGGCGCGGGCCTACAACACGCTCCAGCCGCACAGCGGCAAGATCCTGTCGGGCGGCGTGGACGCCAACGCGCTCCACAAGCCCAAGCGCTTCTTCGGCGCGGCCCGCAACATCGAGGGCGGCGGCAGCCTGACCATCATCGCGACCGCGCTGGTGGATACCGGCAGCCGCATGGACGAAGTCATCTTCGAGGAATTCAAGGGCACGGGCAACATGGAGATCTGCCTCGACCGCTTCCTCGTGGACAAGCGCATCTTCCCGGCCATCAACATCGAGAAGTCCGGCACCCGCAAGGAGGAGCTGCTGATGCATCCGGACGAACTCAGCCGCGTCTGGGTCCTGCGCAAGGCTCTCAACGGCGTGCCGGCCGTGGAAGCGATGGAATTGCTGATCGGCCGCCTGAAGAAGACCAAGACGAACCTCGAATTTCTGATGACCCTGCAGGGCTAAGAGGCCCATGGCGTCGCTCGGCCTCCACGTGCCCATCGGTCGCGAGGCCCGCCAGCCTTGGCGGCGGGCGGGACTCTTCGCCGCTGCTTTGGCGGTCTCGCTGGCGCTGCACGCGCTGTTGCTGCTGGAATTCCCCGCCCTCCCGGCGGGCCGGCCGGTCCGGACGGTGCGCCCGCCCCGGCCGCTGGTGCTGGGGGAGGTGCGGAGCCAGCCCGACTTGCCCCGCTACGTCCAGCCGGACAAATTCCGCCCGGAAAATCCAGCATCCTTCGCCGCCGTGGAGCCTTTGCAGCAAAGCCTGCTGGAAGATCTCCGCGCCGGCGCGGAGGCGCAGGAGTATGCGCCGCCGCCGCCCGCCGAGGCCGGCCCGCCGCCGCCCGGCCCCGCGCCGGATTTCGCCGCGGCGGATCTCCGCCAGGACGTCCTCCAAATCGAGAACCGGATCGCCGCCGCGGAACTGGAAGCGTTGCCCCGGCGGATCGTTCCGGCCGTGCCGCGCGTGGCGGGGGCGCCCGACGTCGTCTTGCCGGCCGATGCCGACGCCATCGCCGCGGCCGCCGCGGCGGCGGCGGCCTTCGCCGGCCGCGCGGACGCTTCGATCCAGCCGTTGTCGGTGCTGGCCGGCGCGGCGCCCGCGCCGGCGGCGATGCTCGAAGCCGCGACGCAAGCCGCGCCGACCGAAGCGGAGCGCCTTCGCGAGCAGGGGCGGATGCTCGACGAGCAGACCGCCGACGTGACCGATCTCAAGCCCATCGAGCAGCTGCTGGCGGTTTCCGTGTCGACCTATTTGGCCAGCGCGGAAAACGCGCTCTACTTCGAACTGGCGATTTCCCGCGCCGGCTCCGCCGCGCTGCCGGTGCTGCCGAAAGACGTCCTGCTGGTCCAGGATTGTTCCGAAAGCATGACCCGCAGCAAGCTCGACTTCTTCAAGGAAGGCATCGTCGAATACCTGCGCACGCTGACGACGGTCGACCGCCTCAATCTGATGCGCTACAGCGACGCCCCCGAGCTTTGTTTTGCGGATTGGCAGCCGGTCGCGACCGAATCCTTGGCCGCCGCCGTGCAGTTCACCGCCGACATGCGCGCCCGGGGCCAGACCGACCTGTTCGCGCCTTTGCAGCGGGTGTTGCAGCTTCCGCGCCACCCCGGCCGGCCGCTGGTCGTCGTGCTGATGACCGATGGCCGGCCCACGATGGGCACGGTGGACAGTTCCGAGATCATCGCGCGCTTCAGCAAGGCCAACGCGGGGCGGGTCTCGGTCTTCACGGTGGGCGCGGGAGACCGCGTCAACGCCTTCCTGCTCGATCTGCTCGGCCACAACAACCGCGGCGGTTCGTGGCTCATGCCCCTGCGCGAACAGATTCCCGACGCCGTGAAGCGCGCCGCCCGCGAATTGGCGCGGCCCGTGCTGGCCAATCTCGACTACCGCTTTTCCGGCGATTCCGCGGCGGAAGTGTATCCCGCCACGCTGACGCACCTGTATCTCGACCGGCCGTTGCGCCTGGTGGGCCGGTGCCCCGCCGGCCAAAAATCCGCCGTGCTGCAGATCGTCGGCGAATCCGGCGCGCAAAAGCGCGACATGGTGTTTGCGCTCGACTTGTCCGAAGCCGAAAGCGGCGGCGAAGGCATCCGCCGCGAATGGGTGGCCCAAAAGATCTACATGCTGATCAACGACCACCTCGAAACCCGCCGCGCCGAGACGATTCAGGAAATCCGCGACCTTTCCCGGCGCCACAACGTGCCGTTGCCCTACGGCGCCGATTTCCCCCTGTAACGCCGGCGGCGGATTTTCCACGCCGTGGAAACCGGCGGCGCGCCGGAGCGGATTCCGAGCCAAGCCTCTTATGCGTAGCGGATTGCGCCCGGCCGCGCACGATGGTTCCCCGCGGTGCGGAACCGTTTCGCGCCCGCCATGTTGCCTCAAAAGACCATGACACCGAAGGATCGGTGAGCGGGAGAGCCGTTGGCCTGTTTTCGGGTTGCTTCGTATGGTAGTCCAAACGGGGGTGGCTGTCGAGGGGGGCGGGTGTCCGCACGGGCGGCGAGAATGGGCCATGTTGAGCTCGTCGGAGCCGGTCGTGGCGAGCACCCGCCCCCCGTTTCCGGACCTCTTGGAAGGAGGCATCCTTTCGACGCCGGACCTCCAGGGCCAGATCGATCGGGTCGTGGCGGTCTCTCAGTTCGCGCAAGGCTCGGACCAGGTCCGGAGAGATCTCCGGATGATGCAGCAAGCGTTCGCAGGGCGTCGTGCGGTCGCCGTAGATCTTGCGGACTTTGGCGCCAACGCGCGCCTTGCGCAGCAGTTTGAAGCCGGGGATGAAGAGATTGCGGAACAGTTCGTAGGCCTCGTAGAAGCGCCGCAGGGGTTCGGCCAAGGCGGGATGGTCGAAGCGTTCGCAACCGACCTGTTCCCGGACGTGGGTGGCGTTTTTCTGTTCGACGTGGGCGTTGTCGTTCTTCTGGCGGGCGCGGGAGCGGGGGAACTCGATCGGTTCGGGCAATTGACGGACATAGGCCAGCAGATGGTGGTTGATGAACCCGTGGCCGTTGTCGGTGTCGATGCCCCTCAGCCGGAACGGCCGGCGGGCATCCATCGCCCGGAAGGCCTCCAAAACGCCGTGCTGGCCGCGTCCCCATGTGGGCGCCAGCAAGGCCCAGCCGCTGGCGATGTCGGTGCCGGACCTTCCGCCGCAGCACCGTGATGGCGTGCTTGCGCGTCCAGCCTTCCATGGCCCACGCCTCGTCCAGCAAGCGCCTCTTCCAAGCCCGTCCCGCCCGGGCGTATCTCCGGCGGTAGGTTTCCAGCGATTGTAGGCTCATATCGCTCGTCATTAACGCTGCCAGCGGAGCTATTGCGAATTTTCCCCGGGCCCCCCCCCCAGGGAAGGCAGAAGACAGCAAGCCATGCCTCAGCCGAGAACCGTCCTCAAACTAAAGTGCGAAATATTCTGGACACTACCCTCGCGCCGTCTGCGCAAAACATGCGAAAAAACATGCGAAACGGACTTGCCTCCCGTCGGCGGCCTGCCCAAAATATCCAGTGGGAGAATGCAAGCCCGCGGGACAACGACGCCCAAACGCCAGCCATACGGGAGGTCATCGTGAAAAGAAACGTTTCATCATGCCGGGCCTGGGCGGCGCAAATCGGGGGAATCGCGTTGCTGTTGGCGGCGGGCCGACCGGAACACCTGTGCGCCGACGGCTATCCCTACACTCCGCACGGCACGCCGTATGCGTGGCTGCAGCAGCACGAACTCGCCACCGATGTGCACGACGACGATTGGGACGGGCGCCTTACCTGGGAGGAATACGTCGCCGGCGGCAATCCCACCAATGCCGAAGGCGAATTCGCGATTTCGGCCCTGGCCGTGGACGCGGCGACCAATTGGCACCTGCGCTGGCCCAGCAGCGACAGCGGTTCGCCGGATCCGTACCGTCTGCGCTTCACGACCAATCTCCTGATGGACCCCGACGATTGGCCGATCATCGGGTTCTCGCCCCGCACGCCGCCCACCAACGTCTGGGACGGCGCAGGGCCGTGGAGCGGGGGCTTTTTCCGCGTGGAGGCCCTGCATTACTACAGCCCCGGCGTGACGCTTTCCGTGGCCGGTGCGCCGCTGGCCGAACCCGCCGGCGCGGCGACCATCACGGCGTCCCTCTCGGCGCCTTACTATCAACCGGTCGGCGTCGTTCTCGATCTCGCCGGCACGGCGACGGTCGACGAGGACTATTCCATTTCCGCGCTCAACCTGCTGATTCCGGCCGGGCAGGCCAGCCAATCGGCGACGTTGTCCGTGCTGGACGACCATGTTCCGGAAAACCTGGAAACGGCGGTGGTATCCATTTCCGCCGTGGTCAACGGCCAGGAAGTCGGCGAACAGGCCGTCGCCGTCG
>JAKLIL010000269.1 GCA_022709625.1 Verrucomicrobiota bacterium | reverse complement strand
AGGCCTGCGGATCCCATGTCTTCCCACCGGGGGTAGTGGCTCAAGGAGCGCAGCGTGCCGGGCTCGGTAAAACGGACGAGCGCCACGATGTCCATCCCGGAATTGTTCCACGGCCCCGGGCCCCAGTAGGAAACCCACGAGGCGAACCCCGGCGCCCGCCAATCACTTCCCGTGGGGCAGACGCCGACGGCATAGAGTCCGGCATCCAGGTTGTACAGGCGCGCATCCACGGGTGCGGACGGGCTCAAGTTGTATTCGACCAAGTCGCCGATCGGAGTGGCGGTGTCGGGGGCAATGACCGAGGCCATGCGGTACCCATCGCCGCCCGGACCCGGACCAAACCGGTAAGATATCCGGAAATAATTGGTCATCTCGCTTACCGATGAACTTCGAGCAAGGAAACAGTAGAGATTATCCGTTTCTGGTTGTCCGTTTGGGTTATAACCCGATAGCATGCCGGCGTTGATAATAGCCCGGAAAAAGGGCTATACCGTAATAGGGGGAGGGGTGCGGCGGAAAGATAGTCCTGAAATAGTCCACGTCGTCTGCCGTTTCCAGCGTGCCGGACACGATGGTTTCCAGCGGGAACGACGTGGCACTGTCCCATGTATCCCCATGATCATCCGCCCATCCCGTTGTCCATCTGACCATTCCCAGAACCGCCGCCAGCATAATCGCTTGCTTCATCGCCGCCTCCTTTGAACCGATGGTAATATCCGCAAAATTGCCACTTTAGTGTCCACCGACCAACCAGGATGAATCAAGTCTAAACAAGAAACTAAACCGTATTAATTGCACGTTTACAATTTTCCGGTGATACATTTTTGTCGGTCCGAAAGTTGACGCCAGAATCGATACTTTTGCTCGCCAGCCGAAAATTTCGCGCCCGCTGACCGCGCATGGCGAGAATACAGGCGAATTGGATCGGACCGAGCACAGTCCTCGTGCTCGTAAATATGGTATTGGTGGCCCAGATCGCCTTACATCCGGAACCTTATGCTTCAGGTTGTGCGGGCCCGCGGCAGCAGATTCAGCCTTGCAGCTTCCGCCGCAGGGCATCGGCGGCGAGCGTCGGATTGGCTTTGCCCTTCGAGAGCTTCATGACCTGCCCCACCAGGTACATCAGCGCGGCTTCCTTGCCCCCGCGGAATTCCGCGGCGACCTTCTCGTTGGCGGCGATGGCCTGCTCGGCGAACCCGTCGATGGCCCCCGTGTCGCTGACCTGCGCCAAGCCCTTTTCCTTCACGATTGCGGCGGGATTCCCGCCCCGGTCGAACAGGACCTGGAAGACTTCCTTCGCCGCCGGCATGTTGATCGTCTTGGCGTCCACCAGCGCGATCAGCGCCGCCAGCGCGTCCGGCGTTATCTTCGCGTCCGCGATGGTCTGCCCCTGCTCGCCCAAGGCCCGCAGCAATTCGCCCATCACCCAGTTCGACACGGCCTTGTAGTTCTTCGACTTCTTGGCCGTCGCTTCGAAGTATTCGGCCATCGCCCGGTCGGCCGTCAACACGCCGGCGTCGTACTCCGGCAAGCTGTAATCCCGCACGAACCGCGCCCGCTTTGCCGCCGGCAATTCCGGCAGTTCGGCCCGCCAAGCTTCCACCGTCGCCGCGTCCAGCGTCACCGGCGGCAGGTCCGGCTCCGGAAAATAGCGGTAGTCGTGGGCGTATTCCTTCGAGCGCATCGGCAGCGTGACGCCGGCCACATCGTCCCAGCGCCGCGTCTCCTGCACCAGTTGCCCGCCGCCGCGCAATACCCCGATTTGCCGTTCCAGTTCGTATTCCAGCGCGCGGTGGATCCCCTTGAAGGTGTTCATGTTCTTCAGCTCGGTCTTCACACCGAGCTTGTCCGTGCCCGCGGGCCGCACCGACGAATTCACGTCGCAGCGCACGTGGCCCAGCTCGAGATTGCAGTCGCTGATGCCGGCGTAGACCAGCATTTCCTTCAGCGCCGTCAGGAAGGCGATGGCTTCGTCGGGGCTGGCCATGTCCGGTTCCGTCACCAGTTCCATCAGCGGGGTGCCCGCGCGGCCGAAGTCGATTTCCGTCGACGTCTCCATGTGCGTGCTCTTGGCCACGTCCTCTTCCTGGTGGATGTGGTTCACGCGGATGGCTTTCTTTCGGCCGCCGACCTCGATTTCCACGGCCCCGCCGAGGCACAGCGGCGCCGCCTGCTGCGTGATCTGGTAGTTCTTCGACATGTCCGGATAGAAGTAGTTCTTCCGGTCGAACGCGCTGCGCAGCGCGATGCGCGACCCGATCATCAGGCCGACCTTGACCGTTTTGCGGATGGCCTCGCGGTTCATCGTCGGCAGCGCGCCCGGCAGGCCGAGGCAGACGGGACAGACGGCCGTGTTCGGCGCGCCTTCCCCGTGCACCGGACACGCGCAGAACATCTTCGTGCGCGTCTTCAACTGCACGTGCACTTCCAACCCGATGGAGGGAATGTAATCGCTCATTGTAAATCCCCTAAATCATCTCTCGCCAAGGACGCCAAGAGCGCCAAGAAGTTCAGTGTTCATCCTTGTGGGCATTTCCGCCTCCTGCACAATCGGAATCCTCTTGTTCTGTTCAAACCCGCCAGAAAACATCCCGCGCCTCTTGGCGTCCTTGGCGAGAGATGGATTCATGTCCCCTCCGGCAAGCCGTTCACAATCCGCACAATGCCCTTTTTCATGACCGCCTCGCCGAAATTCAGAAGAAATCCCAGTTTTTTGCCGCCCAACTTCAGATAGGTCAGCAATTGCTTCTTGTGGACATCCCGGATGGCCTCGATGGATTTCAGTTCCAGCACAACCAAGTCGTTCACGACGATATCCGCCCGGTATCCATCGTCAATCTGCTTGCCCTTGTAAGATATGGGCACCATGACCTGCCAAGCTACGGCCAATCCGCGCTGGACGAGTTCGTCCGCCAACACCGCTTCATAAACCGACTCCAGCAATCCCGGTCCCAACTCCCGATGAACGGCAACGGCGGCATCCACCACCAACCGCCCGATTTCATTCTCGTTCATCGCAAATCCGATCCATTCTCTCGCCATGTTCGCCAAGAAGTGCTTTGTTCTTCTTAGGTGTTGTTCCGTTTCTTGTCTTCCTGAAATTCGTTCATCATCAACAATCCAGCCCGAATATGCCTGTTGCTTCTTGGCGTCCTTCGCGTCCTTGGCGAGAGATGGCTTACATCTTCGGCTGTTGCTTGTGCCACTCCGTCGCGTGCTGGTAGGCCGCGCCGATCTGGAGGATGCGCGTTTCCGCGAACGCCGGGCCGACGACATGCAGGCCCGCGGGCAGGCCGGCCGCCGTGAAGCCGCACGGCACGCTCAGGCCGCAGA